>JAAGZR010000713.1 GCA_024206155.1 Aliivibrio sp. | reverse complement strand
TGTTTCGCCTTCAGAAGGACGGCCTTCACGCTTGAAGAAACCACCAGGGATTTTACCAGCTGCGTATGTACGCTCTTGGTAGTTCACTGTTAGTGGGAAGAAATCTTGACCTGGTACTGCGTCTTTCTTAGCAACAACAGAAACGAATACTGATGTATCGTCCATGCTTGCCATTACAGCTGCAGTTGCTTGACGTGCCATTACGCCCGTCTCTAGAGTTACGGTATGGTTACCGTACTGAAATGATTTTACGACTGGATTCGCGAACATTATTTTTCCTTTATTCTTAACTGCTGGATCATCACTGACCTGAATTAAGAAAATTTAAGTGTTAACTCAATCTATTACCAATCGCGACTAGTACAAGTTTACTAACTAAAAGATAACTTGTAATAGTCGCGACCTAGTGGCCGACTTCGGTGACTGTAATAGTTGAATAAAATGATAACGTTAAAAACGCACACTGCGATTTCAACGGCCATAGTATACCCCAATTGAGGCAATATGCGAGGTTCAGAAATGAAAAAGGAGAGTTATACCAAGGGACATAATATTGCAGGTATAAAAAAGGAGCGATAAACGCTCCTTTTCGTCAAACTGTCTTTACAGACATCGCAAATTAGCGACGTAGGCCTAGACGTTTGATTAGATCTTGGTAACGAGCAAGGTTTTTGCCTTTCAGGTAATCAAGAAGCTTACGACGGCTAGAAACCATACGTAATAGACCACGACGGCTGTGGTGATCGTGCTTGTGATTAGCAAAGTGACCTTGTAGGTGGTTGATAGAAGCAGTAAGTAGTGCTACTTGTACTTCTGGTGAACCTGTATCGTTTTCACATTGTGCGTATTCTGCAACGATTGCTGCTTTAGTTTCTGCATTCAGAGACATAATTCTCTCCTGATAAGAGTTGTTTAATATTTGTAGTAGCCAATCTCTGATTCAGCCACTACGCGAAGGGCGAATTATACGGATGAACAATAATAAAGCAATAAAAAAAGAGCAAAAACCACAAGGCTTTTGCTCTTTCTTGAATTATGCACTTTGTGCAGGTTTATACCAATGTAAATAATTAGATGATCTATTTATTACGCAGGAAAATTACTTAAGAGTAAGGCAAAAATTCTTATTAGTAGTGATTCTACAATAATAATTTTTAACGTAGCTATTGAGTGATTTAACCTGTAATAATGATCAGATAATTAATGGAATTGGTATTACTTGTCTTCTTCAACATCGTCT
>JAAGZR010000712.1 GCA_024206155.1 Aliivibrio sp. | reverse complement strand
GGGTATCCTCAGCCGAAAAATGTACATCCGCTTATGTCTTATCATTATGGTTATCGCATTAGTCATGACTCGATCTCGTATGGGAAATACGGCCTTTTTTGCCGCAACGACCATTGGTGGGATAATCGCGCTACTTTTCTACAAGAACAAACCACGCGCATTAACCGCATTAGTTGGTAGTGTCATTGCCATTGATACCATTATTGTCGGTGCTTGGTTTGGTCTCGCTAAAGTTAAGCAGCGTTTAATAGAGACATCACTCGGTGCTGAGACTCGTGACCAAGTAGATATTTGGTCACTTGATATCATTCGCGACTTTCCTTGGACAGGTACAGGAATGGGCAGTTTTTATACTGTTTTTCCGATGTATTCGAAAAGCGACATCGGGTTTTATGATTATGCCCATAACGACTATATTCAATTTATGGTAGAAGCAGGTATTCCTGCCACGCTGCTTCTTGGTTCAATTATCCTGTATTCTTTTTGGCGTGCATTAACAGTGATAAGAACTCGACATAGTAGAACGATGAAAGGAATTGCATTGGGTTGCATGATGTCAATGATAGGGATGTTGATTCATATTAGTGTGGATTTTAATCTTCAACCAATGGCAAATGCGATGACGTTTATCTTAATTTTATTCCTAGCCAACGCAACGGCAGTATTGCCTGCTATAGGTAAATTAGACAGCCAATCAAACAAGCCTCTTGATTTAAAAAATGAGGTCTATCATGTTTAAGCGTATTCTTATTGTGTGTACTGGTAATATTTGCCGTTCGCCAATTGCTGAAGCCTTATTACAAGCTCAACTACCAACCCATACCGTCGAATCTGCAGG
>JAAGZR010000118.1 GCA_024206155.1 Aliivibrio sp. | reverse complement strand
TATGGTGCAGCAATTTGTAATGAACGGTAAGATCCCTGTACGTTATCCTATCTACATTGCGATAATGGCAATTGCTCGTTACATTACGCTTGGAATGAAGGAGTTAGATGCCGTATTGATTGTATGGTTAGCACTCGCCGCCTTCATTTTAGCCGCAGCAACCTTATTGATCCGAGTTGGGCACCATTATTGGCCGTATGTTAATCATAAAAGTGATGAGTAGGCGATAAGGCTAGGGATAGGAAGTCTGCCTTATTAAGTTACGTTAACAACAAAGCTGTTAACGTAACTTATTATTTAATTGTTATTTTTTTCTTCGCATACGAGCGTAAATTATAAAAGGAATACATAGCGTAATAAGAAAGCTAATAACTAAAATGCTCATGTAAGCAGTATCGGCAGCACCTCCGCCTAGCTGTGCTGGTGGAATAAATGAAATACCAAGAGCAAGAACGGATATAATTAATCCTGCAATAGCGGTTAGCATCTTCACTGTGCTACCCCCAGGTATTTCAAATGCACGTGGCAGATCTTTAAATTTCAATACCACCGTAATGTATGAAATAAAGAAGATAATATAACCGACCAGATAAATAACCACAGTCAGCGAAATCGCTGTAAAGAATGATACATTGGCACCACTCCCACCAAAGGTAAGCACAGCAGCCCAAATTGTGACGATAATACCTTGCAGAATTAAGAAGTTTACTGGAACATCATATTGGTTAGTTTCAGCCAGTTTCTTTGGTAATAAACCATCTCTACCTGCTTCTAACATCCCCCAAGATGGCCCAACAACCCAAGCTGAGACCTCTGCACAAACACCAAATGCGATAAATACCGCAATAATTCTGACCAATACCTCTGGATTTTCGATGAAGTGACTAAACAAACCTTCAAAGCCTTGTACAACACCAACAGATAAGCCTAGTGATTTTTCAGGAACAACAGCACCAATCGCAATACCGCCGATAGTATTTAGACCGATAGCAAGTAAAACAAGCAGAATGATCGCGATCGGATAATCTCGTTTTACATTTTTCATTTCATTGGCGTGTGTTGCAGATGCTTCAATCCCTGCGTAAGCAAGAATAAATGAGACGAATACAACCACAGTATTTAATTGGCTAAAGTCAGGAACCATTGAACTTAGTGATAAATCCATGTCACTGACGCCACCGGTAGCAAAAAAACCAATAGTTAGTGAAAATAGAATAATTGCTGGAATAGCGATGCCAAGAATAAAGCCTAGTTTAGCAATGGTTGCGGTTAATTTGGTGCCTTTAAACTGTGAGAATGTTAATCCCCAAAACACAACCATTACACCAATGAAACGAGTCATAGGATCGTTATTGAGTGCTTGCCAGTCGACTACATAAGACAGGGCACCAAGAATAAAATAGATCATGGTGACAAAACCAACGGTTATTTGGAACCACTGGAAGAAGATATTAGCAAATCCCCACTTTTCTCCAAGCGATTTTCCCGCCCAAGTATAAACCCCTCCTTTATCCCAACCTTCAATAGTTGCCATCTCAGCTGCGCATAACGCAACAGGTAGAAACCAAAAAATACCAGCAAGAATAAGATAAAAAACTAAAGAGATACCAGATGAGGCAAAAGTTGGATACTCATAAACAGTCATTACCATGGTTGCGGTAAGTGCAAAAAAACCAAATAGGCTAAGGTTTTTTGCCTTCGGTGCAGAGCTAGTCATTATTAATTTCCTTCATTTAAATTATATTAGTTAATATTTCTTTGATTTTAGTTTAAAAAAGATAGTTAATTGATGTTTAGTGTGAGACCTATGTTGATAATGTGCGGTAATATGGATTTTATTGTATATCATCAAATCTGTACGGTTAGGTAAATGTAATCAATAATGAGTTATCATTTAATAATCGTGATTGATATCAAGGAAATGGCAGGAAATGTCGTAATAATCAAGCAATAAAGTGAATAGCATTAAATATATAAGTGATTAATCGCTAGGCTTAAAACAATGAAATCATAAATAGTGAGATATACAGCGTGAAGAAATCCCAATTATTAGTAAGTAGCTGGCGCTCAGTTTGGCTAAATCAACGTTATAAATTAGCTGCAATATTGGTGTTACTTAATAGCGTATTAATATTCCACGCAGTATATGGTATGTCTGATGATATATTCTATGCGCTCTACATATCCAACTTTTCCAACATTGACTTTGTGGCCTTAACTAATGCACCTTGGTTTATGTTGGGCTTCTTTTTATTAATCAATTCAATTGGTTTATTTTTTCGAGCTAGAATTGCTTGGATAATGAGCTTAGTTTTATTACTTACTATTTTGTTATTTACAGTTCACTATTACTCGACGCAATATTTAAACATGCTTTTTCCTGCCATTACTATTTGCGTATTACTTTTATTTAGTAAAGATTTTTATCGAAGCAGCGCAACAGCTGGCAGTATTGTTGCTGTCATAAGTTTTACTATTTTGATCATTTATTCAACCTATGGCAGTTTGTATTTTGGTGAAGGGTTTAGTCCTAAAATTGATAACTTAAGTACGGCGTTTTACTTCTCTATGGTCACCATGACTACAGTAGGCTACGGCGATATTTTGCCAGTAAGTGAGGAAGCTAGGCTATTTACTATTTCAATGATCATTGCCGGTATTGCTGTGTTTGCAACATCCATCAGTAGTATTTTTGGTCCGTTAATCAGCAAAGGTTTTAATCAACTTATAAAAGGGAGGAAAGATAAAATGAACAGAACTGATCACTTTATAATTTGCGGAACATCCACAATGGCAATGAATACCGTAATGAGATTACGACAACGTGGTTTGCCTGTCACTATCGTTACCATTAGGCCTGTTGAAGAATTCAGCCAAATAGAACAAAGCTTAGAAGGTAAGTTTGATATTATTTCAGGTGATAGTTGCGATAGTTCTGTATTAAAAACGGCGGGTGTAGAGGAGTGTCGTGCAGTATTAGCGCTAACTGAAAATGATGCTGATAATGCTTTTATCGTACTATCCGCGAAAGAAATAAGCTCGAAAGCCAAGACAGTCATTATTGTTAATGATAGTAAAAATTTAAATAAAATTAAAATGGTACAGCCTGACATGCTGCTATCACCGCAACTTTTTGGTAGTGAATTACTGGCTCGAATGTTAAATGGTGAAGAGGTAGGTAATACCGATTTAGTGTCGATGTTATTTAATAGTACAGCGACAGAAACAAAATAATTAATGGGTAGCACTAACAAGAAAGACATTAGCAACACTAAATACGGTAGAAAATAGTGCTACCTAAAAATGCAGAAAGAGATAAAAGAAAACGTGCATTGAAATATGATATTAAGGCTCTTTATTGAGATAGCGAGCCTTAATATCTAATTAATTATTCAATGTTTTGGAT
>JAAGZR010000711.1 GCA_024206155.1 Aliivibrio sp. | reverse complement strand
CCAGTCATTAATATCATCCCTTGAGGGCGTTTTAATGCGTTAAGATAAAGCTCTTTTTGTTTGTCGCTGTAGCCTAATTTATCAATATCCAAACTGGCTGCGCTGCTGTCTAATAGACGTAAAACAATTTTTTCGCCCCATAGCGTGGGAAGTGAGGATACACGCATATCAATGGATATGTCATTATTTAATTTGAGCTTTATACGGCCATCTTGTGGTAAGCGGCGCTCTGCAATATCAAGTTTAGCCATGATCTTTAAGCGAGCAGAAAGACGGCGACTTAAATGTGAAGAGGGTGAACTGTTCTCTACTAAGATCCCATCGCAGCGAAAACGCACACGGTAGCTTTCTTCGTAGGGTTCAAAATGAATATCAGAGACGCCTTTTCGTACTGCTTCTAATAAAATTTGGTTAATAAAACGAGTGACAGGGGCATCGTCTTGGCTGAGATCTTCTGTGGCGCTTATCTCATCAAGTGACACATCAACCAGTGAAGCTAGCTCATCTTGAGTTATCTCTTTATGTTGGCTATTGCTTGCAGATAATCCTACACCGTAGACACGACGAATAGCAGCTTGGATCTGCCCTTGATCGGCAAGCATTAATTCAATTTGCTTTCCGCTGGTAAAGCGAAAGTCATCTTCTATTTGCGCAATACTGGGATCGGCAACAGCAAGACGAATGGTGCAATTGTCATAACTGACAGGCAGGGCTTGGTAGCGGGTAATGAGATCGCGAAGCCCCAACTTTTGACAAGTAGCAGCATAATCAAATTGAGTCACATTTATCACCTCAAGCCCAAAGATTTGAGCAAGGTGACTGACCAGTTCATCAGGCGTAAAGATCCCCTGAGCT
>JAAGZR010000710.1 GCA_024206155.1 Aliivibrio sp. | reverse complement strand
TTCAAATGCTTGTACTGAACCAGTTGATGCTGCTAAAACTGATAATGCTACTAGAGTCTTTTTCATAATAATCCACTGCCTTTTCTTAAAGATTTGGAAATCCGATTTCCGGTTCCATGTATTTATGTCATTTCATTGCTCACTGACCATCACATCTAACTGCATGATTAACCAGTACTTCTAAATATCGAGAGCTACTTTGCAAAATTCTCGCCTTCATGTCAACATTGCTTATAAATTTATCAAAAAAAACATAAAAACATAAAAACAACCACTTAGAATAAGAAATGAATATTTTAGAAGCACAGCACACATTAAAATAAAAATAAAAATAAAAATTCACCTCTTATTAAAAAAGGAACTTTCCGCTAAAAATAAAGTAAATGCTTGGATATATTAGAATAATAAACTACTAAATAATGAGAAAGTTACGCATTGGAACTACACAAGTTAAATTTTATATTTTTTTATTCTAGCTCGTTGCAGTTTCGCGACTCATGTCTCTATTTTAATATATAATAATGCATTATTTGCAGGGGATCACATTAGATAACGCGTGCTACAATGTTTTTTTATCTTCACTAGAGCTCATCATGCTGAACAAAGCTGTTACTAATTGCATTCGCGAAAGCTATAAAACACTACAAGATCAATTACCAGGCTTTATACCCCGCCGTGCACAGAACTATTTAGTAGCAGAAATCGCTAAATCACTTGCAGGTGAATACAGTGATACCCATCGCATGATTGTGGCAGAAGCCGGTACTGGCATTGGTAAATCCTTAGCTTATCTACTAAGTACAATTCCCTTTGCCAAGCTGAACAATAAGAAAGTGGTCATTTCTACGGCAACTGTCGCCTTACAGGAACAACTTGCTCATAAAGACTTACCTTTTTATCGTCGTATCTCACCACTTCCCTTCTCTTTTATTATTGCAAAAGGAAGACAGCGTTACTGCTGTAGCCATAAACTGGCTCTATTGGTAGAAACGAATCACGAAGAAGATAAACAGACGGCTTTGTTTACAGAAAAACCTAAAAAGAAAGATTTAGATCTTTTGAGAAGGATGTATAAAGCACTTTCAGAAGGTAAATGGGATGGTGACACCGACAGTTGGCCAACAACAATACCCCCTTCTATCTGGCAAACTATTGTCTCTGATAAGTACAGCTGCCATAACGGTCTGCCAATGCACCGTGACTGCCCATTCCAAAAAGCACGTGAACATCTAGACAAAGCCGATGTAGTAATCGCAAATCATAGTCTGGTTATGGCTGATATTGACTTGGGCGGTGGGGTAGTACTTTCGGAGCCAGAACAAACCATCTATATATTCGATGAAGCCCATCACTTACCTAACGTAGCACGTGAGCACTCATCAGCAGCAGCAAATTTAAAAGGCACTGCTTCTTGGCTAGAGTCATTAAATAAATCGGTCAGTAAGTTTTGTAATCTTGCCGATCAAAAACGGGTGAATCGTTTTCAAAATACTTTGCATGAAAATCTACAAGAGCTTATCCCCTCTTTAAATCAACTAAGTAAACAGTTTGATCCGACACTCTTTAATGATGATGGTATTTATCGTTTCCAGCACGGTGAAATCCCGACTTGGCTTGCTGAACAAGCAAAAGAGTTAAAAGAGCTATCAACCAAAGCAAATCAAGCGTTAGCCAAGATCAGTGATTTAATCTCCGAACGCATGAAAGATGGAGAATTAGCACCAAGAATGGCAGAACCTGCATTAGCAGAAATGGGGTTTTATCTACAACGGCTAGAAAACCTAGCTCAAGTCTGGTTCTTAATGGCAAAGCCTAACAGTGATAAAGGCGCACCACTCGCTCGTTGGCTAGAGAAAAGTAAAGACAGAGAAAGTGACACTGTCATTAATGTATCTCCGCTGGAAGTAGGTTGGCAATTAGAACAAAACCTTTGGAGTCGTGCTGCTGGTGCTGTTATTGTTTCAGCGACTATGCGCGCGCTTAATAGTTATTCATTCTTTTGTAAGCAAGCTGGGATTTCAGAGAAACCAGAAGATGGCGTTCGTTTTCTCTCTTTAGCTTCTCCGTTTAATTATCAAGAAAACGCACAGTTAGTTATCCCTAAATTATCAATGGAACCTTCTGCTCCCGGTTTTACGGATTTATTAATTGAAGAGTTACCTTTTTATCTTGCTGATCAAACCTCAAGCTTAGTTTTGTTCTCTTCTTATTAGCAAATGAATAAAGTCGCAGAAGGCATTGAAAAAATAGCCAAGAAACACGGTTGGAGTTTATTGATTCAAGGTCAAGAGTCTCGCCAAG
>JAAGZR010000709.1 GCA_024206155.1 Aliivibrio sp. | reverse complement strand
TTTAACAGCTTTCAAGAAGGTGCAGACCTTAGCAGCGGTATCCCAACCTTTGGCTTAGCACTGCGCATTCCTCTTGGCCAAGAAGACATTGGCAGTTGCAAGCCAATGCTCGAAGTGCTTGACGTTCAAACCCGTGTGCAAGCAGCTGAAGACTTATTTGAAAAAGGACTGATAACCCAGGAGCAACTGGAAAAAGTTGCATCACAGGCATACAAAATTATTGCTGATTTTTAGGCGTTAGACGTAACCCCACATCTCAAGCGATGAGCCAGAAGTGTGATTCGCTTCATAGATCCACCATCTCTGAGGCATGTAGCTGGCCGCCACATCCCACTCAAGCTCTAATTCATCAACGCAGTATTCATCTCTCGTGTTGTAATAAGAAGTTTTAGGTGTAATCAATCCAGATCTGCAAGTTCCCCTGAGCGTCCCAGACACCCTTGAAACGTCCTCATTTGCCGGGTTTTAGCGAGAGGCATATTCAATCCTTCTGCTCTCTGAAGGTGCTGTAGTGCTCTTTCCGTAGAATCTTCTGCTGGTCATGAATGAGACATCATCAAACCTCAATCCTCGCGCTTCCTGATGCTGGATGCTTTGCTCTTTGCTTGATCAAAACCTCTTGCTGTTCCAAGGTCTGCCCTTGTGTTTTTGTTGTAAATGACGAACTCAGCATTCGGGTTGTAGTCCTCACACAGGTTCAAGAACTCTCTAAATGTGATCATGTCAGTAACCTCTAATTCTGCTTGAGCAGTTTGAGGTCTGATGCTGTCCTTGCTTCCAGATACTGCTCGTAACCAAGGCAGTCAGTCCTTGAAATAATCTGTTTAAGATTATTTTCTATATTTTTAATTGTAATCTTGATGTTCGCGTACCTATCTCTTCGCTTTACTGCATCTAATATTGTTCTTACTGCTCTTTGGTTTCTGCTTTCAAAGGCCCTGACACCTTGCTGAGGATCAACTGGATTGGGGTAAAACTTTGATTTCCCTCTTTGCCTTGGATCTATTGCTCTTGGATTGATATTTTCTCAATCCTGAAGACCAGGGTCATCCTCTAAATCCTTCAGGTAAGAACCATCTTTCATCTTGTCTCTTAGACGCTTGATGATTTCACGATCTTCCAAATATGCATTGTAGAGCGGTTCAACATAATCACGAAAAGTCATTTGCTATTCCTTCCTATATTCAATACATCATTCAACCTTTGCTCATATTGCAAATAATCCTGCTCAAATATATTCTGCTTTAAGTTCCTAATTTCATCACCGATCCAGGCATAAGCAAGCTTGAGATCAGGATCAATACGAAAACCTGAAGCATCTTCTACCTCCTGCCTTTTAGCAATTAGATAATTGATCTTTTGTGCATGTTGCTCTCGTATTGACTTATCCATCTCTCTTAGAAACCAACTTATGGCATTTTCAACATGGTGTAAGCATTGCGAATCAGGTGCTTATGAAAATCACTTCTATTCATGCTGTAGTAATCCATCAACTCTTCTTCGTATACCAAGAGATTTCTCTCTTTTTCTTTATAAGAAATATGGGTCTTAGACGGGTGTAAGGACAATCTTGAATTATCTCTTTTATATGGGCATGAAAACGTGCTTCTGTTCATTTGATATCCAATTGATTTCAATAACTGGTCTGCTAAGGTAGCGTTCCTAAAACTATTTATATTGCATTAAAAAGATGATGGGGAAACTCAAACACCGCAAAAGCACCCAAAGGACTCTTAAAGAAC
>JAAGZR010000117.1 GCA_024206155.1 Aliivibrio sp. | reverse complement strand
GGTTGTTGCAGTGTCGATTACTGCTGCGGCATGACTCCCCTGCTCGTTAATTACATTTACAACAATCGCTGCGGTCGTACCTTGCTCTACTGTTTGTTCCATTTTATTCTCCGTTATATTCTTGCTAGGGGATGTTTTGTTCTTGTTAAAGTAGGGTCAACGTGCTGTAATGATCCAACATCTCGCCCGTTTAATTCACTGGACATATAGCTTTTTTTAGGAAAAGCCAACCCGTAGCCAAGAGAAGTTGATTTTAACCTAAAGTCTTTGTTTGTAGAATCAACAAATGGATCATCGGTGTCATATTTTGGATTTACCAACATAGCTTCCGGTATGTTTGACCCAATGTTATTTGTGTTGTTGTAGAATCCGCAGTTTATGATATGAAAGCCTGAGTTATCTGAAAGAACCGATTGGATTCCAGTTCCGCAATCTGCAAAGTAACAGTTTGTTATGGTTCTAGTTCTATCGTATCCAGCATTGCTTGTCGTAATTGCTGTTCCACATTTTTGAAAAGTGCAACCAGAAACTAATGCGTTGTAGGTCGCGTAACTAAAACTTAGTGCCGTACTTATTCTCAAATAGGTGTTGTTTACGTTGATAGACGCTGTCATTGCTCCGCTTCCCCAACCAGTTCCGCTGCCTGCGTACTCAAATGTATTGCCTACGGAGTGCAATGCTCTTCCGTTTACTATGGAATAGCTCGAACTGCTCGATGTAGAAAAATAGCAATCATAGAAACAGGTTGTACTGCCAGTTGAGCAAGCCCTTGTGCTACTGCTACCACTTCCTGTTGCTCCAGAGAAAAATTTACATCGTCGAGCATATCCGTAGGGTAGAATTACAATCCAACCAGTGACATTCCAAACTGCGTTTGTCCTAAACGATAGGTGATTGATGAAAGTGTAATTGCAGGTATTGAAACCACCTCCGTTCACATTTCCGCTTATCAGGGGAATCTCTGTTCCATCCACTAAAACATCTGTGTTGTCGTCTAAGTCTCCGATGGTTGTCTGGTATCCACGAAAAACAATGGGATTAACTCTAGTTCCATCCGCTGTCATGGTAGTGTTATCACCGGCATACGTTCCTACTTTCACGTTGACTCTATCGCCTGCTACCGCATTTGTTAGCGATTCGTTCCATGTCCAAGGGTTGCCAGAGGAACCATCGCCACCACCAGAAGCAGTAGCGTCTACATATCTTTCTGTGAACGTGATTGCCATGCGTTGTTACTCCTAGTTAGTATAAAGTGGATGCGGTTTGGATTTGTTTGATGTGGGCGTATAGCTTCCAATTTCCCTATCATCAGAAACGTCTAACGGCGAAGCAGATATGAACCCAAAAGGCTCTTGAATTATCCAACCAACAGAAGCTGAGTTAGGATTAGTTCTAGGATCTGGTCTTATCAAAACATGCGCTGTTCCAGAAAATATTTCAACAGACTTTGCGAAAATTCTATAATATTGGCTAGAGCCATGCTCCCAGCTTCCTTCTATTTCTCCTCTTTTGTATTTATCACACGTAAGTCCATCAAAGAAAAAATCTCTACTACGAGCAGACGAACCATCTGTTACTGTTACTTGCATCCTACATTCATAACCTGCATTTAAATTGTGCGACCAGATCGCTAGATCATACTCACCACTGGGGATTCCAACGCTAGTAAACTCAAGAGAACAAGACTCGTCATTGTCTCCATCGTATCTCAGATACCTCCCATTATACCATGCACCAGCATTGTGAGTTGTGAACTGGTTTTCATCAAAGTTATTATAAGTATAGTCCCCAGAAGCTACAAAAAAACTAGACACATCAACCTCCTATTTATCGTAAGCCTGTAAAGCACCGATGTCTCGGTAAGAATTAAAATTTACAAGTTTATTTTGAAAAAAATCAACACCTCTAAGATCAAGACCACCGCCTTGATTAGAATTTAAAGTTAAATCACCAGAAGGCTCGTTTAAGTAAGGGTCTTGACTAACACTGATATTTTCACTACCAGTATTGTTATATCCAGACTCGTTTAAAAGATTGTTATAAAAACCGTTATAGTTAATATAAGTTTCTGAAATGATATAATCTTGATAGCTAGAACTGTCGTTTATAATTCCAACTCCGCTACAGTTGGTTATCAAGTTACCAACAACTCTCATTACCTTAGTTGTATTTAGAAAAATACCATGAGACAAACACTTGTTTATTGTATTATTTCTAATAGTCCCGAAGTAACTGCTTGGATTGTATTTTATACCCACACCAGCAATATTATCAATTACATTTTCTTCAAGAGACTGTATGTTTTGTGTAACAATTCCGTTTCCTTTATAATTTTGTACTAAATTGTAATTGCAGGCCACTCCATAATCTGGTATCTGTATGGCAGTATAACCTGCTGTACCTGTGAATGGGTAAATAGAGCTGTATAAATAGCAATTTGTTATACCGCCTCGGAATCCTCCAACTGCGTTTCCTCTTTGGTCAAAAATACAATCATCTATAACCGTGTTCATGCCTCCATACACACACGGGTAACTCTCCCAATTCCCTGCGCCTCCTAAAAATTTAATTCTACTGATATAGTGGTAATCGGAACTGTGTATAAACAAGTTTCCACCAGTTATATCAAAACTAGGTCTTCCATTGTAACCTTGAAAAACAATGGGATTTTGACTTGACCCAGTACTAAATACGCTATAAGCTCGCGCCATATACTGACCACTCGCAGGATTATTGTCACCATTACCTTTTATAAAAACTCTATCTCCTGCTGACGCAGCGTTATAAAAAAAGTAGGAAAACCCACCGCTGTTTTTCTTTAAGTTTTCCAAAGTGAGCCAAGAACCTCCAATCTTTGCCAACCCGCTTACAGAGGTTGAAGCAGCAGGAGAAGTATCTACTAGCAATGTATTAGCATCAGGAACGCCAGAGATAGTGTATATACCCCAAGTATAGTCGGTTCCACCATAAATATTCATAGTGTTACCTATCATGTCACTGGTAAAACCACCATGAACACTGGTAATCTCCGTTGATCCAGCAGTACACTCTAATCCCGAAGCTGTTAAAGCGGCATAAGGTTGACCACTAGCAAGGTTTACAGTAGCACCAGAAATACTAGCATCATAACCGCCACCGTTGTAGTCATTACCCATGTAGTCTAAATAGAAGTCGGTCATTTACCCCTCCAACTGATTAGCTGCGTTTCTCAATGCTTCAACTAATTGAGTTTTTTCAACAATCTCTTGATCCAGAACAGCGGCGACATTTGTGTTATAAGCAGCAAAAAATTCCTCTGTGACGGCAAAATTTGCTTCTTCTTGTTGTCTACGAGTTTCTTCCGAAGCTAACATTTCATTATAGTCAGTTCTTGATTGAGCGACATCTACTGCGCTCACAACCCCGTGCTTTAATCCATTACCTAGAGAAACAAACCCATTTAATTGTTCTGATGTTATTACATTAGAAGAGACTAAGCCTAATAAGAGCAATGAGCATTTTAACGCCCATTCTTCTTGCGTAGTAGCAATACTTGTACTACGAGGTTTATTAAGATGGATAAATAACTCGCTGACCCCATCTGAAAGTTCTTGAGATGCTCCACCGATAACATCTATGAGTACGCCTTCCCAATTACCAGTTATAGCATTTCTGGCAGCAAGTCCCTCAAAATCTAGGAAGTTTTCTACTTCTGCTAGAGAGATGTCTTTTACTGTGAGTGAAGATAATATACTAGCAATTTGCTCGTCTGCTAGTCCTCTATCTTCCAAGGGTTTAACGTCAACAATATAATCCATAAATATCTCCTTTAGAGTGTGGTTATGTGATATTATACACTAAAAAGACTATTATCTTAGGAGTTTTATAGAAAAAATGACCCTACGGGAACTCGAATCCCGATTGCTGCCGTGAAAGGGCAGTGTCCTAACCGATTAGACGATAGGGCCGCAAGCTGTATCGGCTGGACTCGAACCAGCAACCCTGTGGTTAACAGCCACATGCTCTACCATTGAGCTACGATACAGTGCGCCAGTTTGGGTTATAAGGTACTGGCAAACCCCAGACAACTTACGCTGCCAATGCGAGACTTTCATCTGCAATTAAAAAGTTAACAGATTTTTAACGTAGCCCTTCTGTCAACTACGGATTGCAATTATTACATCATATTGTATGTCGAATCTAAGTCATCCCCGTAAGTGGAGATGGAGGGAATTGCACCCTCGTCCATGACAACATCAATAATAACGTCTACAATCATACTTCAAATGGTCCATCGCTAGCACTATCGTGAAATCTTGTGATAGCCTTCTCTAACGCTCCTTTAAACTTACCCGCAACAACATAAGAAAAACTGCCATCAGGCTCTACCATCTGTTCTAACATGCCTTGGTGGAACATCATAAACAGTTCTTCGCCAACATATTGCATGGCGACTTCTTTCATTTTTAGTATAGATGGTTTATCGTTCATTTCAAATTTCAATATGTTAAAGGAAACACTTTCTGTCTCTGGTCTTATGTTCTCCACTTTATTCAAGTGGGACTTTGCTTTTCTCATAGTATCATACACGCCAAGAGTCTCAGAAACAACTCTTTCTGGTGTACTAATCAACATCTCTAATAAATATACTGTCATTTTTCTATCCTTTGTAGGGCCAAGTCTCTTTAAGTATATCGGTAACTCCCTCAATGTCAACCAGCCATCTTCCATATTTTCCGGTTTTTGTTGTTCTTATTTTTACCCAGTGTTCTGGATGCCCAATAGATTCATTACGAATCTCTGCAACAGAACTCAAGAGTCTAGCGCACGTCTCTGTTGCCTTCTTCCAATCTTTGTGTCCTCGCTCTGGTGTGTCAACACCAATCAGTCTACCTCTAATTTTTAGATTAGTATGAAATCCAAGATCAACAATAAAATCCACAGTATCGCCATCAACTACGCGATCAACCTTAGCATTATATTCGTACATCAATTATGTCCTATTTGTTTTTTAAGAATCCAAAAAATTGCTTTAATAAAACTTTTGTATTTAACATTACCGTCTTTTTCATATAAACCAAAATGATCCAGAGAGCAATCGCTACAATACGGCTCTTTACAAATTCTACAACGGTAAGTATCTTCGTGTCCGATTACTTTTTCGCATTTCTGGCAGTGTAACATCATGCACCATCATTTAGTGGCAACCAAGGGCCAAAGTTTCGTTTCAATGTTTCAATCCTATCTTCTGCGTCAGCAAGACTTGCCAATGCTTCATTTAGATTATTATGTAGATCGCCAGTGCTGTGATCTCCAATACCTGCTGGATGATTAAACATAATCTCCAAACTTGCGACTGCTTCTGCTCTATCTGCCGCTGCTCGCAACATCAAAGAATTTACTGCTTCTGCTTTAAAACTCATAATATCTCCTAAAATATAACCCTACAATATAAGTATCCATTATTACAAACTATAAGCAACATAGCTATAGTTAAAATACATAAAAACTGATTACTAATCCTCTCTCTAAAATAGTATAATGCTAAACAAACACTTATCTTTTGAATCCAAAGACCGTATGGTATTGAAAGCATGAATACTGCTACTGGCCCAACCTCCTGATACAAAGGCCATCTTGTTACTTCGTATGTAAATATATTATCTAGCACACAAAGCGCAACAAACAAAATAGCTAGTGCCAACCTCATTACATTTCCCTAGTCAATTTAAATGCTTCAAGCGTACACTTGAATGGGTTTCCTTCAATGTTCTCAACCAACTCTAACATTTTAGCAGCGATCTCGCGGATTTCAACCTGTGCGTGTTCAGAATTACGAAGTTTCTGGAAATTAGCAAAGGATCGCATGTTAAACGTAATGTCTGCCTGAATCTGACTGTTGTAAGTCTTGAAGAATCGTGCTGACTCTTTTGCTCTCTTGCGTCCTAGTGTAGGGGTTAAGTCCTCTACGCACTGGTGATAAAGTTGATTGCCTAGTTTTGTATAGCTTTCCAAAAGTTCCAACCAAGTTATTGCATTAGGCCCAATAGTCTCAGAACCATAGCCTACATAGTCCGAATTGGTAATACCTTTCCAATCTTCCGGCAGGTAATACTTATCCTCCTTTAATTCCTTGTACCTAGCTGACTCAGCATTAAGACTACTAATGCGATGTTTAAGCAAATGAATATGACTAGCAATGTCTGTGTCAACAAGAAAGTGAACCGAGCCTTTTTCAAAAGGCGTTTCATGTCCGTTGACCCAGAGCATCTCAATAAGTCTTTGTATTCGTCCTCGTTTTTCATCCGTAAGATTCCTGCTTGTACTCGTCCATGCTGAACAGGCGATGACCTCATCGCTTCCGTAATATCCTAACAGTTCTACTTTATTGTCCATCTTTAACCTTTTGCAAGAGAGTGCTTGACGATTCTGTTTTACCACCACCTACATTGTAAAGCAAGTGGATGCCATTCTGCTGGCAGAACTCTGACTCTGGCGTGTTTCCTTCTTTTCTGTCTCCACCATTCATAAAGTAAAGTCCAGTCATAAATGGATCGTCAGCATATCGCTTGTGGATTTGTGCGATAGACCT
>JAAGZR010000708.1 GCA_024206155.1 Aliivibrio sp. | reverse complement strand
TTTGATCCTCAACAATTTTTTATTAATCAAACATTATAACAATGGCTAGAAGAAAAACCGTAACACCAAGAACCAAAGTATGTACAGTAACAGGATTAGAAACTAACGTAGATAATTTCTACGCTAATCAAAACCATGTTAAAGCCGTAGATAACTTAAGACGGAATAGCGGCGCGACTAAAGAACAGTTGCAAAGGATGTTTAATCAATTAAATCAATACGTATAATGGCAAGTATTATCAAAGCAAGTATTAATCTAAACAATATCGATAAGTCAAAAATTATCGATGGTAAAAAAGGTAAATACTTACCTATAACAATTACGCTTAACGACGAACCAGATCAGTTTGGAAATCAAGGGCCTATTGTTGTAGCTCAAACAAAAGAAGAACGTGAAGCTAAAACAGCTAAAACTTATTTAGGTAACGTTCAAGTAGTATGGACTAACGGTGACAATGTAGCCGCAGCTCCAAGACAAGACCAACCTCAGCAGGCGGCACCAGTTGCTCAGCTTGATGATGATCTGCCTTTTTAATGCCAATTTGTGAAATATGCGCGGAAGAAATGTCACAAGAAGATCACGACTATTGTGACATTTGCCCAAAATGTTTAGAAGAATGGTAAATTAAATTAAATTAAATGCAGACAATTGAGATCAATGGATTTGTTATTGACGAGTTCAATCAACATAAGCTAGAAGAAGGCAAAAAGCA
>JAAGZR010000116.1 GCA_024206155.1 Aliivibrio sp. | reverse complement strand
TTTGATCGTATTGATGCGATGGTCATGGGGCGTAACACGCTTGATATGGTATTAAGTTTTGGTGTTGATTGGCCGTATTCCAAACCCGTTTTTGTTCTGAGTAATACCATGACTTCAGTCCCTGAAGGTTACGAAGATAAAGTTTTTTTAGTTAAGGGTGAATTGAAAGAAGTTCTTAAGGGTATTCATGCCAAAGGCTTTAAAAATCTGTATATCGATGGTGGTGTGACAATTCAAAATTTCTTAAAAGAAGATTTGATTGATGAGCTCATTATTACCACTATTCCTGTACTTTTAGGCGGTGGTTCACCATTGTTTGGTGATTTAGAGCAACCATTAAACTTTAAGTTTGTGAAGAGTGAAATCTTCCTTGGTGCGATTGTTCAGAACCATTTTGTGCGTGAGCGTTAGTCATTAAAATTTAGTGCTACGAAGAGTAAAAAGCCTGCAAGTGAAGTGAGCAGGCTTTTGAATTTTTATAATCAGAAAGATTATTGTTTGTAAGTATGCAAGAAGCGCTCTAGGCGACCAATTGCTGTTTCTAGATCATCAACTCGAGGTAATGTCACGATACGGAAATGGTCAGGCGTTGGCCAGTTAAAGCCTGTACCTTGAACAAGTAGGACCTTCTCTTTGATTAAGAAATCCAGCACAAACTTCTGATCATCTTTAATCTTGTACATCTTAGGATCAAGTTTAGGGAACAGGTACATCGCGCCTTTTGGTTTTACGCAGCTTACACCTGGGATCTGAGTGATCAAATCATACGCTTTATCACGTTGTTCTAATAAACGACCACCCGGAAGCAAAAGTTCATTAATGCTTTGGTAACCACCAAGTGCCGTTTGAATTGCATGTTGCATAGGTACGTTTGCACATAAACGCATTGAAGCAAGCATATCCAGGCCAGCAATATAACCTTGAGCGTGATCTTTCGGGCCGTTTAAGAACATCCAACCACCACGGAAACCACATACACGATACGCTTTAGATAGGCCGTTGAATGTTACCGTTAAAATATCAGGCGCTAATGTTGCCAATGTAGTATGAACCGCACCGTCATAAAGTACTTTGTCATAAATTTCATCAGCAAAGATGATTAGGTTGTTTTGACGTGCAATTTCGACAACTTGTAGTAAGAAATCACGACTGTATACCGCACCGGTTGGGTTATTCGGGTTAATTAACACGATGCCTTTTGTGTTTGGTGTGATTTTCTTTTTAATGTCGTCTAGATCTGGATACCAATCTGCCCCTTCATCACAGATGTAATGTACAGGTTTACCACCTGAAAGTGACACTGCAGCGGTCCATAATGGGTAATCAGGAGCGGGAACTAGCATTTCATCGCCATTATTTAATAGCGCTTGCATTGCCATTACGATTAGCTCAGATGCGCCATTACCGATGTAAACATCTTCTACATCTAAATCTAATAAACCACGACGTTGATAATGTTGAACCACCGCTTTACGAGCAGAGTAGATACCCTTTGAGTCACAGTAACCTTGCGACGTTGGTAGGTTTTTTATCACATCAACTAGGATTTCATCAGGGGCGTCAAAACCAAATGGTGCGGGATTTCCAATGTTTAATTTAAGAATCTTGTGGCCTTCCTCTTCCATTCTTTTAGCATGTTTAAGAACTGGACCACGGATGTCGTAGCATACACTGCTAAGTTTTGATGACATTCCAATATTTTGCATGGTGAAACCCTGGTGAAAAAAATACGTTATAGGTTCAAATTACACTATTTCTACAGGAGTGAGAAACAATTTTTAGAAAATAATCACGCCAAATTTCTGTCTGCAATATTTCCTACTGGGATTAGACGTATTCTCCTTTCTTAATAGGCATTATGTATATTGATTAATATGTGGGCAATAAAGGGGATTTTACATTGTTTTAGATTTACATAAATCAACAAAATTTGATAAGAGTTTTATTTTTTATACATACAATTGATGTGAATTATTTTTTATGTTCAAACCTTTTGCTAGAATCAGTGGTTCATACAAGGAAATAGCAAGCAATTCCGCTTGTGCGATACGGTTGCCATGATGGCTGAAAACGATCAAGAGAGGTTAATTTGTCCACTTTTCAAAATGCCATTGAATCGATTCGTCATCAAATTACGCAGGCAACGTCACGCCATACTATTTGTCTTGAATTAGATTGGTCGATTGGCGATCAACTGATTGATTGGCTAGAAGCTCAACCCGTATTCCCTAAATTTTATTGGCAGTCTCGTAATGGCCAAGAAGAAGTCGCGGTTATTGGGCAAGTAAAGACATTTACAGACCCAAGCGCAGCACAGAAAGTATTAGCACCAAAGCAACGAATTTGGGGTGGGCGTTCTTTTGATGGGCGTACCGAGCGTAATCGACGTTGTATGTCGTCTTTTTTCTTTTTACCACAAGTTGAAATCAGCCGTTTAGTCTCATCTTGGCAGATCATGGTTAATCTATCTGACGATAATTCACGTCTGCTATCGACGTTGGATAAACTGGTAGAGCATTTTTCATCACTGTCTGAATTGCATTGTCGCGTAACACAACGAATTAATACGCCAGAAAAATCTGATTGGACTAACATGGTCAATAAAGCGTTGACGGCAATTTCAAACCAACAATTTGAGAAAGTAGTGCTTGCGCGTAAAACGACCTTAACACTTGATCAAACCTTATCTTCAGCTCAATTTTTAAAAGCAAGCCGTAAAGCAAACAGCCATAGCTTTCATTTTATGATGGCGCTAGATAGCGAACATTGTTTTATTGGCTCTACACCAGAGCGCTTATATGTTCGTAACGGTTATGCTTTAAAAACAGAGGCTTTAGCGGGAACCATTGGTCGTGGTCACGATGAAGAAGAGGATAACCAGCTTGCCTCTTGGCTTATTGCGGATAAGAAAAATCAATATGAAAACCGTCTTGTGGTCGATGATATTATCAATCGCTTATCTAAATTTAGCTTATCAATGACGGTAGCGGAAAGCTCTGAACTCGTGAAGTTACGTAAAGTTCAGCACTTGAAACGCCCAATTTCTGCAGAGATCAACGCTGAGTGTTGTGATTCACAATTATTGGATAATTTACAGCCAACCGCAGCAATTGCTGGCTTGCCTCGCATGTCCGCATTGGATTTCATTATTGATAACGAACCGTTTGCCCGTGGTTGGTACAGTGGTGCTGTTGGTTTTTTAAGCCAACAACGCAGTGAGTTTTGTGTCGCGATTCGTAGCGCATTAGTCATGGGAAATAAATTGCATTTATTCGCAGGGGCAGGGATTGTACCTGGCTCTGAACCGAGCAGTGAATGGGAAGAGTTAGATAAGAAAACCTCAACCCTATGTACCTTATTAGAATCTGATCCTGCCGTGAGCGCAGAGATCAAGGAGTCGCAAGTCGCATGATGCAACCAGAGCAGCAGGTAATGCTAAATCAAGTTTGGGCTGAGTTGATTATTGAAGAGTTAGTTCGAAATGGAGTGAAGCATGTTTGTATTGCTCCGGGATCTCGTTCAACACCGTTAACGCTTGCCGCTTCAGAACATCAACATTTATCGATTCATACGCATTTTGATGAGCGAGGCTTAGGGTTTTTAGCTCTGGGTATTGCCAAAGCGTCAAATGAAGCGGTTGCTGTAATTGTTACTTCTGGCACTGCAGTAGCAAATTTATTGCCCTCAGTTGCAGAGTCAGGATTAACTAAAGAGAAGTTAATCCTACTTACGGCAGATCGCCCTGTAGAGTTGATTAATTGTGGTGCAAACCAAGCGATTAATCAGCAGGGAATATTTTCTTCACATGTCTGCCATTCTCTCCAATTACCATCACCAAGTATTAATGTTCCCGCACAATGGCTATTGAGTCGATTGGATCAAGCCTGCTTTATTCAGCAAGAACAAGGTGGCGCTATTCATATTAATTGTCCTTTTCCTGAACCATTTTATGGCAAGAAAGATAATACATTTGTACGAGAGTATCTTGCGCCAATTCAAGAATGGAAAGAGGCATTCTCAGCCTTTATTCAACAACCTCGTTACTCTTCAATAATGACCGTTTCTCCTCAATGGATGAAAACAGCCCAAAAGAAAGGCATTGTCATCATTGGTAAAGTCTCATTGGAAGAGGCACAAGCCGCTGCGGAATTAGCGAAAGAGTTAGGGTGGCCAGTATTGGCGGATCCACAATCAGGTTATTACTCAGAGTGGGCGCACTACGATTTATGGTTGCAAAATAGTGGCTGTATAGAGTTACTGTCTGATGTTGAATGCGTACTCCAGTTTGGTGCTCGCTTAGTGTCTAAACGTTTAACGGCATGGTTAGATAACTATCAGAACGATTATTATTTGATAGATCCTCACTCAGAATTATTGGATGTAAGCAGCCACTCTCATGTCCGTTACCGTGCCAATATCAGACCATGGTGTCAGGCGCATATTGATAGCCTAGTCGATCGTGATTGTTATTTCGATCATGCTCCTTCATTGTTATGGAGCGAGTCGTTAAAAGTGGCTTCTCTTAATGCGTTGGCACTGGCTCGCTCAATGGCATGCAACAGTGAAACCTTATCTGAATTAAGCTTTGCGCTCACGATAGGCCAAAAGGTCGAATCGTGTGATTGGTTTATCGGCAATAGTTTAATTGTTCGTTTATTAGATATGGTTGGCGAGCTTAATCAACAACATACTTATACTAATCGTGGTGCTTCAGGTATTGACGGACTTGTTGCTACAGCAGTAGGGGTTCAAAAAGCAAATCAAAAGCCGTTACTAGCATTAGTTGGCGATACGTCATTACTTTATGATTTGAATTCATTGGCATTATTAAAGCAAGCAACAGCTCCAGTGGTTCTTGTTGTGATGAACAATGATGGCGGTGGTATCTTTGATTTATTGCCTGTCGATGAAAAGAAAAAAGACGATTATTACCGTATGCCTCATAAACTAGAGTTTAGTCATGCCGCAGCGATGTTTGGTTTAGCCTATCATAGGCCAGAAACGCTAAGTTGTGCGATATCAATGATTAATGAAGGATTAGAATTTGGGGTGCATTTAGTCGAAATTAACACTCCGGCTGGTCAAGTGGGTGAAGAATTAACGCGTTTATTCCAAACGATTCAGCATGCCACTTTATTCTAAATTAAGTGTACCCAAAGAAAATACAACTCGCCCTTGTGTGGTCTTTTTACATGGATTATTAGGAACAATAGCTGATTGGGAGAAGATCTCACAGGAAGTCACAAATACTTATCCTGCGTTACTAATCGATCTTCCTGGGCATGGTAAGAGCAGCGCAATTTATGTTTTAGAAGACGATGGATTTGAAGAAACTTGCCGCTTGATAGTCGAACAACTTGAAAGTAGCGCTTATCAAGAGTTTATTTTTGTGGGTTACTCTTTAGGCGGTCGAATTGCCATGTACCTAAATGCCTGCTTTAAATTACCAGAAAATATTGTTTTACGTGGTTTATGTATTGAAGGTGGTAATTTTGGATTACTTAACGCAGAAGAGAAACACGCTCGACTAAAAAACGATATCGCTTGGGCTGAGCGATTTGAACAACAACCGATTGTCGATGTTTTAAACACTTGGTATCAACAACCGGTGTTTTCTTCACTAAATCCTGAGCAAAGACAAGATTTAGTAGCAAAAAGAAGTGATAATCTTGGTAAGTCTGTTGGGATGATGTTGAGATCTACATCACTGGCTAAGCAGCCGCATTTGCTTGAAGCTTTACATCGTAGCACCATTCCCATGCTATATATTTGCGGAGAAGCAGATAAAAAATTTCAACACCTGGCTGAGCAAAGTCAATTAACATATCAAATCATTGCTCAGGCGGGGCATAACGCTCATGTGGAACAGCCCGAACGCTTTACACATGTACTTAATACATTCTTACAACAATGGAAATAAAACCCATGGCAAGAACTGTTGGCATTTCAGAAGAAGAACTTTACGCTCCAGTAGATTGGACAGATTGCACAGCGCAATACGAAGACATTCAGTACCATAAATCAGCAGATGGCATTGCGAAAATCACTATCGCACGCCCGCAAGTACGTAACGCTTTCCGCCCTGGTACGGTTAAAGAGATGATTGATGCACTAGCAGATGCTCGTTATGACGAGAAAGTGGGTGTTATCATTCTTACAGGTTTAGGCGAAGATGCGTTCTGTTCAGGTGGTGATCAGAAGATCCGTGGCGATTACGGCGGTTACCGTGATGATAGCGGTACACACCACTTAAATGTGTTGGATTTCCAACGTCAGATCCGTACTTGTCCAAAACCAGTTATCGCAGCAGTGGCAGGCTATGCTGTTGGTGGTGGTCACGTTCTGCATATGATGTGTGACTTAACCATTGCCGCTGAAAATGCACAATTTGGTCAAACAGGCCCTAAAGTTGGTTCTTTTGATGGTGGGTGGGGCGCCTCTTACATGGCTCGTATCGTTGGTCAAAAGAAAGCGCGTGAAATCTGGTTCCTTTGTCGTTTCTACGATGCTCAAGAAGCATTGGATATGGGGCTAGTAAACACGGTTGTTCCTGTTGCTGACTTAGAAAAAGAGACGGTTCGTTGGTGTCGTGAAACACTACAACACAGCCCAATGGCACTACGTTGTCTAAAAGCGGCATTAAATGCAGACTGTGATGGTCAAGCTGGTCTTCAAGAGTTAGCGGGTAATGCAACCATGATGTTCTACATGACAGAAGAAGGTCAAGAAGGTCGCAACGCGTTTAATGAAAAACGTCGTCCTGATTTCGATAAATTTCCTCGTAATCCATAAGCACCTATCACTGATTCAATTAAGTATTAGAGGCTCTTTATGAGTCTCTTTTTTCTTTTTATTGGTTGGAGTAACAAATGAAAACAGCCAAGATATATCAATACCAACTCCCTATGGACAGTGGAGTTATTCTTCGTGAGCAACGTCTTCAACAACGAGATGGGTTGGTCATTGAATTAAGTGATGGAACACGCAGTGGTAAAGGTGAAGTTGCCCCTCTGCCTGAGTTTAGTCAAGAGACGCTAGAGCAAGCACGTGAAGATTTATTGTCACTAACGCAAGCGTGGATCAATGATGAAGAGCTTGATCTTGATGCTAATTGCCCATCGGTAGCCTTTGGTTTTAGCATGGCATTGCTAGAGCTTGAGAACGGTTTACCACAAGAAGGTAACTATCAAGCTGCGCCATTATGCTCAGGTGACCCAGACGATTTAGTCGTTAAGTTAAATGAGATGAGTGGCAAAAAAATCGCGAAAATCAAAGTTGGCTTATATGAAGCCATTCGCGATGGCATGGTTGCAAATATGTTCTTAGAGCTTATTCCTGACCTTTCTTTACGTCTTGACGCTAACCGTAATTGGACACCAAAGAAAGCCGAACAATTTGCTAATTACGTCAATCCAGAATTTCGCTCTCGTATCGAGTTTTTAGAAGAGCCTTGTCATACACCAGAAGAGAGCTTGGCATTCTCACAAGCAACGAGTATTGCCATTGCTTGGGATGAAACAGTACGTGATGACGGATTTGAAGTGAGTGCTCAAGACGGCGTAAAAGCGATTGTGATTAAACCAACCATGATTGGCTCAGTTGATAAGTGTCTTTCCCTTGTTGAAAATGCGCATAAGTTAGGTATGCAGGCCGTGATTAGCTCAAGCCTAGAATCTAGCCTTGCTTTAACGCAACTAGCACGATTGGCAGCCTGGAAAACACCAGAGACGATCCCTGGTTTAGATACGATTGATTTGTTTAAAATGCAATTAGACACACCTTGGCCTAATTGTGAGTTACCAATGAATGAGTTATCAGAGCTGACACTTATATGGGAAAATTAATCTCACCGCTTTTTACTACTTGGCCTTGGGCAAAGTGGAGTGAAGAGCGAGAAGTGGAAATCGCACTTCGTGATGGAAACAAAGTGTGGACTTGGGCTGAAGTATCAATTCAAGTGAATCGATACGCAAATGGTCTTATTCAACAAGGCGTCAAACGTGATGATGTAGTTGTTGGGGTCGCAAAAAGTGGTGTTGATCTAATTTGGCTGCAATTAGCCAGTATTCGTATTGGTGCTCGCTTTTCAGCAATTAATCCTAAAACACCGAAAGCTCAACTTCATCAGTTAGTGACGAGTATTTCTGCTCAACACATATGGTTTGGTGAAGGGAAAGAGAGCATTTCAGGCACTTGGCACCATCTGCAATTAATCAACGCTGAATACAGTGTTATTGCTGCGACATGGCAACCAAATCGATTAGCGACTTTGACCTTTACCTCTGGCTCAACAGGGTTACCAAAGGCGGTTGCACACAGCATAAATAACCATTTGTACTCAGCTGCTGGCTTACTAAGTACGATGGAATTTGATAATTGTGATTCGTGGCTATTATCTTTGCCTTTATTTCATGTTTCGGGACTAGCGATTGTATGGCGTTGGTTATTAACAGGCGCAACGATTGTGATGCCAACCGAAGAAGGCTTATTAAATGATTTATGTGGTGTTACTCACGCCTCATTAGTTCCAACTCAGTTGCAGCGAATTTTAGACAGTGGTGATGTCTCTCGTCTGACGTTAAAGCGCGTGTTACTTGGTGGTGCCGTTATACCGACAGAATTAACTGATGCCGCAAAAGAAAATGGTATAGAGTGTTGGTTAGGTTATGGCATGACAGAAATGGCATCTACGGTAACCGCAAAACTGGCGGATGGAGAGCCGGGTGTGGGTAATGTACTTCATTATCGTGAATTACGCATTGAAAAAGGTGAAGTTCTTGTTCGTGGTGAGTGTTTAGCTCTAGGTTATTATCGTTCATCTGGCATTATGAATATCACTAACGAAGAGGGTTGGTATCAAACTAGCGATCTTGGTTATGTAATGGGCGCAGAGCTGCATATTCAAGGCAGAGCTGACAATATGTTTATCTCTGGCGGCGAGAATATTCATCCAGAAAAGATAGAACTTGCTTTGTTAGCGCATGATGCGATTGAGCAAGCGATTGTTGTTGATGTGGAAGATGAAGAGTTTGGACAACGTCCTGTTGCCGTTATTAAAGCGGGAAGTACGATTAGCCATGACGAGCTGCATTCTTTCTTAAAAGAGAAGTTAACTCAGTTTGAATGCCCAATTCGTTATGAAACTATGCCTGAACACTTACTTGGAACCGGCATTAAGATTTCTCGTCCACAAGTAAAAGAGTGGGTTAACTCACTGCCAATCACCGCGTAATTGAATTACTTTTTCACGCATTAAGGTTGATGTTGCTAGATGTGGTGGTACGGGCTCTCCGGCTACCACTTCTATTTTTGACCAGCAGCGGCTTGGTCGTTTTAATATTGCTTTCCCGCCATGACGACTAAAGAAACTTTGCCATAAACCACGCAGCGCCATTGGTACAACGGGCACAGGTGAGCGTTTCAAAATAATATCTATTCCTCGCAAAAATGATCCCACTTCACCATCGTGGGTTAATACCCCTTCAGGAAAAATTAAGACTATTTCTCCTTTAGATAGCGCTGCTTCAACCTCTAAAAAAGCACGACGAATAGAGCTGCTCTTTGTGGCATTAATGGGAATGACCTTGGTTAAGCGAAAGAAGTATTTAACTAAAGGCAGTTCAGCATACTCTTCCTCCATAACAAAGCGAATGGGGCGTGGACATGCACCACTTAGAATAAAGGCATCCATATAAGTAATATGATTACAAACTAGTAAAGCGCCACCTTCTTCAGGAAGATGATGTAAGTTTTTATGTTTAACGCGGTATAAAGTGTGAGTAATGATCCAAAGTAAAAATCGGATCACAAAAACAGGAACTTTACAGAGTAAAAAGAAGGCAACAACGCCATTCATAATAGCGAGAAGGGCAAAGAACTGAGGAATAGATAATTCAAGAACAGATAAACACACAATGCCTAAAATGGCACTAGCGACCATAAATAGCGCATTGTAGATGTTATTGGCTGCAATGATTTGAGAGCGGTGTTCTGGCTTTGGTCGTTGTTGGATCAAAGTATACAAAGGAACGATATAAAGTCCGCCACAAATACCTAAAAATAACAGATTAATAAAAACAGGCAGTAATTCTGGGCTTAAAAGTGTAGCGATAAAGCCAGTGGCATCAATCGATGAGCTTGGTGTTGAAAGATAAAGGTTCATCCCAAATAGAGAGATGCCTAAGCAGCCTAATGGGATAATTCCAATTTCAACTCTGTGTTTAGATAATACATCACAAGCCAGAGAGCCTATTGCGATACCAATAGAAAATAAAGCTAATAAGACAGTTACTGTAATGGCATTATCGTTAAGGTGTAGATGACTATAATTTGGGAACTGAGTTAAATAACTTGCGCCTAAAAACCAGAACCAACTGATCCCCATGATAGCTAAAAATACCGAGGGATCTTCTTTGGCAATATTAAGCGTCTGTTTTGTTTGTTGGATAGGCTGCCATTTAAAAACCAAATTAGGAGCAATGGCCTTTGTGTGAGGAATAGATCGGCTTGCAAGATAACCAAGCACGGCAAAAAGAACAACCGCACCCGCAGCAATGTACTCCGCGTTATCTTGTGAAGCAATGAAACCTGCACCAATGGTTCCAAATAAAATAGCAAGGAAAGTTCCTGTCTCAACCAAGGCATTTCCTGACACTAACTCTTCTTTTTTTAATTGCTGAGGAAGCAGAGCGTATTTGACCGGACCAAAAAAAGCCGATTGTGTACCCATCAAAAAAAGAAGAATTAACAATAAGGTGTAATCTTTAAGAATAAACGCCATAGCGCCAAAGAGCATTATAACGATTTCAGCAAGTTTTACCTTGCGAATAAAGGCTGATTTTTCATATTTATCAGCCAAAACTCCAGCAGGAGCAGAGAAAAGAAAGAAAGGAAGAATAAATAAGCCGGCAGCAAGGTTAATAAATAGATTAGATGAAATAGGCAAGCTATCCACACTGGCAAAGGCAACAAAAAGTAGCAGTGTGTTTTTATAAATGTTGTCGTTAAATGCACCTAAAGATTGAGTTAAAAAGTAAGGCAGAAAACGACGTTGGGTTAATAGCTTGGCTTGCTTTGCCATGAATAATCCTTTAATTACAAAGCTAGTGCTGCTTCCATTGGTTGATATAGTTCAATAGTAGGTTATCAATGAGGAGATGACCATCAATAGGTGTAGAAGAAAATAACAAATCATCCAAACTTAATAACGTAATACCATGGACACTAGCCCAAATAACACGGCTGCTTTTTTCTACGTCAGAGTCGCTCTTATGTGAGTTAATGGTCTTCATTATTTCTTCGAGTACCGCCATCATTTGATTAATGCGGTTCTCTTGCCAATCTGGCAGTTTTTCACCGTTCATGTTGTGTTGGAACACTAATTTCCAGCGATTAGGATGCCGTTGTGCGAAGCCATAATAGCAATAAGCGATGGCTTTAAGTGCTTCTTCTGGTGTAGCGCTGTTGGATAATTCTTGATTTACTTGCTGCATTAGTTCATCTAACGTTTGAGCGATAGCGCGCAGCAGTAACAAATTATAGCTACCAAAAATGTTGACCAATGTACTGGGTACATAGCCAATGCTTTTTGCTAGCTTTCTTAAGCTGAGTTCGTGATGACTATGCTCGTTAAGAAATACCCTCACATTATCTAATGCCATATTGCGTATTTCTTGATGAGTATGGTCGTTTCTGCGCGCCATATAAACCTGATTTAAAAGATTGTGAACATTGTTCTTAATTTTAATAGCATCCCATTATTCTTCAAGTAAGAGTTTTGTCAATTAGGGCGCAAAGCACAATGTTAATAATAAAAGTGGCTTTTTTTAACACTCTGAAACACAGTCGTGCGTTTTAATGCTCCCAATATGAAGCGATGCAGGCTATTATCAGTTCAAATTATTTTAATACAGTATAAGGAACAGACTATGAAACGTCTTTTATCTATTGCTGCCCTAATGTTTGTTTTTGTTCTTTCTGCCCCTCATGCAGAAGCAAAGAAATTTGGTGGTGGTAAATCATTTGGAAAAAGCTTTAAAACAGCACCAGCGCCAAAGCAAAAACAACAAAATACCAATACCATTGGTAAGCAAGACACAGCAAAAGGCGCATCAAGTAAAAAAGGCCTGATGGGTGGTTTGCTTGGTGGTCTTCTTATGGGGGGGCTTTTAGCATCAATCTTCGCTGGTGGTGGTTTTGAAGGTATTCAGTTTATGGATATCCTTATTATCGCTGGTGTGGCGTTTATGCTGTTTAAGCTATTCCGTATGTTTATGGCATCAAAGGCAAGCAGCATAAATCAGAAGCAAGGGGCGGCATACGCAGGCCCACGAGCGTCGAATAACGAAAAGCCAAGCTTCCGTGATAACCAGCAATACTTCCAAAGTGAGCAAGCGCAATCACAGCCTACTGGTGGTTTTGGTGCCCCTGCTGCTGATGACGTACCGCATAATTACCCACCGGGTTTTGATGTGGCAGCATTCATCAATGGTTCACGTGAGCATTATCGCATCCTACAAGGTGCTTGGAATCACAACCAACTAGAAACGATTCAAGAGTACGTATCAATCAGTCTATATAATGATTTAGTACAAGAACGTGCAAATCTAGAAGGTGAGCAACATACAGATGTAATGTTTGTTGATGCTGAAGTCGTTCGTGCTGATCACGATGCAAACCGCGCACAGCTTAGTTTGCAGTTTTCTGGTCGCTACCGTGATTCGGTTGAAGGTGTTGAAGAAGACATTACTGATATTTGGCACTTGGAGCGTGACCTTACGCAACCAAATGCGCCGTGGTTAATTATTGGTATCCAAGCTTAACTGCTTAAATACATAATGATCTGATTAAAAAATATCCTCATAGAGATTAATCCTATGGGGATTTTTTATAGGTGTGATCTAGCTCTGTTTTAATATTTCAAAGACAGTCTATGCTGAATTCAGTTGATAAATAAGAGAGAAAAATTATGCCATTTAATAAAGACATCGTTGAAGAAATGAACCTTCTCAAGCAATTCCCACTAGAAAGCACTCAAGCGGGTTTAAAAGTACATTCTGACGCTGCACCCGAAGCAATCGAAGCAATGAAGCGTCTTTTCAGTAAAGGATTAGTAACACAAGAAGATGGTGGTTACTTAACCAACCACGGCATAGAAACAGCAGAACATATTCAAAACGTAATTCGCGTATTATCGTAATCGAATTCCGTTAAAAAATCATAGCGTCATTGACTCTAGTTCAGTGATGGTTTGAATAGCTTGCTCTGGGGTTGACCCACATACATCAGGGCAAGCTTTGAATTGATGGCATACCTTCGGGCGTTCAATCTTACCAAACAATTTACACAAGTTCTCATCATTTAATTGTACGCAGCGTACTCCTGCAGGTTTTCCATCAGGCATTCCCGGAATAAATGACGTAATACTTGGGGCTATACAGCAAGCACCGCAATATAATCTACATTCCATAACACTATCTCATTGCATCAATTAAAGGATGCGCAAAATAGCATTCTTCCTCTTTCAGGTCAAAGTAACTCCGGATTCTTATTATGTGATCTGTAAACCACTTGCACTTTTAGCTCAAGATGGGTATAAAACCGCCTCTTCCCATAACGAGTGTAAAGCAATGACAGAGCAATTTTGGCAACAAAAAAAATTAGAAGAAATGACAGAGCAAGAGTGGGAATCTCTTTGTGACGGCTGTGGTAAGTGCTGTTTACACAAGTTAATGGATGAAGATACAGACGAAGTTTACTACACAAATGTGGCATGTAGCTGGTTAAACAGCAAGACGTGTGCGTGTAAAGATTACCCTAAACGTTTTACTTCAGGTGAAGAGTGTTTAAAACTAAGCCGTGAAAACATCGCTGAATTTAACTGGTTACCAGTGACGTGTGCATACCGTCTATTGGCTGAAGGAAATACACTTCCTGAGTGGCACCCGTTGATCACTGGGTCTAAATCAGCAATGCATGCTGCTGGCGAAAGCGTAAGAAACAAGGTTGTTTACGCGATTGATGTGAAAAACTGGGAAGATCACATTACAAATCATCCTCACAGAAGCTAATGACCCATAAATCCAAAACACAAAAGCCTGATCTAAAAACGGCAATGCGTAACATCATTGAGTTGGTAAAAGCTGACTTTCCATTTGATGCGCCTGAAGCTCAGATATGCGGTGATACCTGTGTTGGTTGTCCTCGCAAGTTGATAGAGCTGGTTGAAAGTGAGCTCTTATATTGGGAGTATTATATTGAGCGTGGTGAAACGCCAAATTTTTCTGAGATCGACAAGTTCGCTAAACTGTGCAAAAACGTGCGACGTGGTTTAGTAAGAAATGGCATTTTAGAGCCACTACCAAGGTAATTCAGCGTTAACGAAATTTAAAAATTACCCGCTATTGTTAAATCGATAGCTGGGTAATATCCCGCCATAGATGTTCTTCTTTTTATATTGTTGCACGTAATAGTTGCGCTTCTATCTATAAATGAATTGTTACCTGTTTTAAGACATTAGTGCTTTAGAGTCTCTGCCCATCTTAATACAATTTAACAGCACATTATGAAAATCAGTCAGCCAACAATATGTTTACAAGTTAAGATAAAAGAAAGTGAATGGTTAGGTGTACCTTATGATTTTGGTAACCTAATCATTAGTATCGGTGATATGTTGCAACAAGCGTCAGGGGGTTATTACTCATCGACTCATTAGCCCATAAGGTGCAGATAAAACGAAATCTCGAATCTCTTTGCCATTGTTTTTACATCCAAAATCTGAAACCATATTTTCTGAACGTCATACTGCTAATGGTTAGTTAATGGAACGCTTACGTTAACTTGGTGCTATTTAAATCAGAACTGATAGCATCTTTTCTAAATTCCTGCATAACTCGTAATGTAATATCAGGTTCAAATAATTTTCGAATTTAATATCCACAACATAGACTTTACAGGTTAATTGGTCTCGAAATGTTGTTCTGGAAGCTGTTTTATATCCGTTACGATATTTTGAGCAGATTCAGATATAGATACAGAGTTATAAGTATGCATTTCCCATTCAGTCAATAGAGATGATGAATAGAACTAACACTAGAAGAAAACGATTAACGATATTATTCATAGGCAACAAAAGGATCTCAATAGATGAAATTTATAATGGGTATTTATATGTGGAAATTCGTTGATTGATTAGAAATGTGATCTTTGCAGCAATTTATAGTTTTTCTCTAAAAAACATTAAATATGAATCAAATGTCGTGTATTTGTGTACTTTTTTGATAATTAATTGCACTGTTTGGTTGGTTTTATTGTTACAAAAAAATAGTTATCTCTGTGATCAAGGTTTGTATTAAGCACTCACTCTGTAATATCGACAATATTTTGTTTAATTTGTTTTTCTATAATGAAATAAGGAAATTTGTGGAGAGTCAGGGTATGGAATATCGAATTGTTCCAATTAGCAGTGAGCACGATAATGATATATGTTACATCATAAAAAATGTTGGGGTTGAGTTTGGTGCGGTAGGCGAAGGTTTTGGTCCATCAGACGATGAAGTATTGGAGATGAGTAAATACTATAACCCTGCATTTAAGAGTAAATATTTAATCTTGTTGCTTGATGGCCGGGTCGTTGGTGGTTGCGGTTTAGCAGCGTTTAATGGCAGTAAAACAGTGTGTGAGTTACGTAAGTTATTTTTATTACCAGAGGCTAGAGGAAGAGGCTTTGGTAAGACTATTGCACAAAAGGTACTCAAGCATGCGGTGAATTTTGGTTACACTCAGTGCTACTTGGATACTTTATCAAGTATGAAATCAGCCATTCATTTATATGAAGATCTAGGTTTTAGTCATTTATCAAAATCACTTGATGGTACTGTTCATAATGGCTGTGATGTGTGGATGATGAAGGATTTATGAATCACAAATTGCAGATACAAAAAAAGCCCCAGCATTTCAGCTAGGGCTTCGAATGTGGTGGAGGGATAGGGATTTGAACCCTAGAACCGCTATTAACGGTTGCCGGTTTTCAAGACCGGTGCTTTCGACCACTCAGCCATCCCTCCGATGTCGCGTATAATAGGGGGAGCCCTTCAGCTTGTAAAGAATTATTTTTAAAATAAAAATCGTTTGTTGATATTTTGCCCATTTCACAGAGTTTTATTAGAAATAAAATTAATATTCGCATTTAAAAAACAGCTTGCATAATGAAGAAATGTTATTTTTCTATAGTGGTTCATTACACTTGCATAGTTTATATAAATATTTTAATACCTAAATAAAAGAATAGTTAAAAATATGATTTATTTTCATTTAACTATTTTGTTAAGCCATGGAGTACAATATGAATATTTCTGAATATATAGTTAAATTGTTAAATGCAGCTGGAGTTCAACGTATCTGGGGAGTGACAGGAGACTCACTAAATGGACTGGCTGATAGTATTAATTCTGATGGTAACATTCAATGGATTGGAGTAAGGCATGAAGAAGTCGCAGCATTTGCTGCCGGTGCTGAGGCTGAAATTTCTGAAAATCTTGCCGTGTGTGCTGGCTCGTGTGGCCCAGGCAATATGCATCTTATTAATGGACTGTATAATTGTTACCGCAACCAAGTACCTGTCCTTGCTATCGCCTCTGATATCCCTTCAACAGAAATCGGTACTAATTATTTTCAAGAAACAGATCCTAAAAAGATTTTTGCCGACTGCAGTGTATATTGTGAAAAGATCACTTCGCCACAACAAATGCCTCAAGTCTTTGAAACCGCAATGCGTCAAGCGATATTAAATCGCAGTGTTAGTGTCGTTATATTACCTGGCGACGTAGCACTTAAAAAATTTCCGAAGGCATTACCAATTAAATGGCAAACACCACTCATTCCTCAGCTGAAGCCTGCTCCTGATGCAATTTCTCTTGCTGCTGATTATATAAATAAAGCGAAAAGAGTGACTTTTCTTTGTGGTGCTGGTTGTAAATCAGCACATAAAGAAGTTATTCAATTGGCGGACCTTTTACAGGCACCAATTGTTCATGCATTAAGAGCAAAGGAGTATATAGAATACGATAATCCTCATAGCGTTGGTATGACTGGATTAATAGGATTTGAATCTGGTTATCATGCTATGGAAAATGCAGACACGATTGTTCTTATTGGAACAGGCTTTCCTTATCGACATTTTTATCCGGAAGGAAAATCAATAATCCAAATTGATCATTCAGCTGCAGCAATAGGGCGACACGTTCAAGTCGATGTGGGTATCGTTAGTGATACAATTCAAGCGCTCAATGATCTTTTTCCGCTACTCCAGCAAAAATCAGATGATAGATTTTTGAAATCTTG
>JAAGZR010000115.1 GCA_024206155.1 Aliivibrio sp. | reverse complement strand
CACTGTCTACTTCTTGATTAAAGGTGATCACCGAAGCAAATACATCATCAATATGACCAAGCCACAAAAAGCCTACGGTTTCTGATAGTGGTGATGTTAAAAACCCTTCAATCGTTAGCGCTTGATACGGCTGTAATGCTGATAGTGCTTGCTTTTGCTGTATCACTTTTTGATAAGCATCTGCTTGCTGTTCATATAGATCACTAACGAGCTGATAATTCTCTTGTTGTGTTTTTTGTGATGGCACATAACGGCTAATGGATTGGAACCCACCAAAGTCACCACTCTGCTCAAGATTATCTGATACTCGCTCTAACTTTTGTAATAACGCTTCTTCTGTCTTTGCTCTGACCAACAACAATTGCTGAGAACCACCAACGCCGGTAATGGCTTTTATCTCTCTTTCTTGCTGCTGTAATGCTTGAGGCAGAGCTTGAAGTTGGCGAATATCATCATCGTATTTCGCCTGTGTTACCCCAAATACTGACGCGATTAAAAGGCTGAATGGCAGTACTAAGCGGATCAACGGTTGTTGCCATACCAATAGCCATTGACTTAGCGCTCGTTGAGCTGGAATAACATGGTACTTACTCGGTTTACTGGCTAATGCCGGATACCAACAGACAACGGTAAAATAAGCGGCAGTTAAACCAATCGCAGAAAAGAGGGATAATTGCTGTAAGCCAGGGAAAGGCGCAATCAACATGCCAAGGTAACCAATTAAACTCGTAATTAAACCAAACGTGATTGCTGGGAAAAGTTGTTTAATTCCTTCAACAGAATTCCACTTTTCCCCTGCATTTAAGCGATCAGTTAAAAAATGAAATGCATAATCTATCGAAACACCGATTAAGCTTGCACCAAAGACCAAACTGAATAGATGAATAGACCCAAATAAGCTAATGGTTAATACATAGGCGCAGAATAAGCCTGTGGTTATGGATAACAATGCTAACGCTAATGGCAACGTACTACGATAGACCACCAAAACCAGTACAAAAATACCAATCAATGAGCCTAAGCCTATGGTACTGATCTCCCCTTTTGCACTCTCTGTGCCATGAGCGGCATAGAAGATGACGCCGGTATGTTGAATATCAACATCAAACTGAGTTTCTATCTTCTGCTCTAGTGCCAGTAAATCGGGTAATTGTTGCTGTAAAGAGAGCTGATAGGATGATCCGGCAAGATCGGCGGTGATCACTATGTATTTCTGTTGATCCACCGTGGTCGTTAAGTAGCCATTCTCGATTTGGATATTACCTGAACTTTGAACCAAGCCTGATAAATAATCTCGAAACAGTAAAAAGGGGTCGCTTTCTAACTCAGCGCCAGTAACACCAGAAAAAGGATTATATAACGCATGCAACACGTGTTGAACTTGCTGCTCTGGTTTATCCGTTAATTGCAGTTTCTGTTTCTCGCTTAGCAATTGCGCTCGTGCGGGAAAGTAGTAATGACCCCACGCCTGCTGCTGATCTTTGCTCACGGTTGCCGTCACTGAATCAAACATTGGCAATTCAGTTAATGCTTGGCTGAGATAATCCACCGCTGTAATCAACTCTTTATCATTACTCTGCTTTTTATGCACGACAAACACCACTTTATCACTCATGGTATTCGCAATATTATCAAAGGCTTGCTGAGCGACAGGATCTTGTTGATTCTCTGGCAGTAACGCTAAGATGTTCGTTTCAATCGGTAATGCCCCTTTGGTGCTGGCTTGATAGCCAAACACACCCAAGATTATCAATAATACCAATGACCAACTTAATGCCAGTAAGCGCGGTTTCATTATCATTAATTAAATACCGTTAAAAGGTAAATGCAGCTAACTCTTTTTCTGTTAAAGAGCTTGGTTGAGTGGATTGCTGAGTAAATACCATTTCAGTAACATCACCACGAACTTCGCTTAATACGACTCGGTTCAGATACTGCCCACCTTCAATCTTAATTGACTTAAATATACTATCAATTGGCGAAGTTGTTGGTATAAGCAATAGCGTCCAAGCGTCTTTTTCTCCTGAAAGCTGTAATGTGAAATTCTCTTCTATCGCGTCAGTATCGCCTTTAAATAGAGACAAAAATAGACGCGTAAAATAGAAAGCCATCGGGTTCTCAGAATCATTCATTACTTGTGCTTCACCATTGATTGATTGGCGAAGTTTATTTTGAGTTAATGTTAAATTAATTGGGAATGGCTTCGTTTGCTGCCACAATAGTCCCTTTTCATGGTCCAGCAAAAATGTGCCTGATGTTGATAAAGGCTGACTAAACATCTGCATGGTACGAACCTGCTTAAACTCACCGCGAACCAATGTCGATTGCGCGAGTTGTTGCTGTAGTTCATCAATATCAAAAGCAAAGCAATTCAGGCTAAACAATAAAAAGAACGATGCAATCCATAATGTAAAGCGCTGTTTATGATTAACCATGCTGATAAGCCTCTATTTTATCCGTAAATATACGAGGTGAGACAAAACACATCTCTTCGCTTTCAATTGAAACCGCGACTTGCATGGTGTGTGCTTTTGTCATTCTAACGCCTGAATCGGCATCATAAATGACGTAATCTACACGCATACGATTTTCCCATTCGGTTAATGTTGCCACCACGCGAATGGTGTGATCGTAAGGAATGGATTTTACATATTTCACACGAGTGTCAATGATCGGCCACACATAGCCTGACGCCATCATATCTCGGTAGCTATACCCTATCTTCTCAAGCATTTCGTGACGCGCTTTTTCGAAGAAACGAAAATAATTGCCGTGATACACCACCCCCATAGGATCGGCATCCTGAAAGGCGGTGGTAATCAACACTTCTGCACTTAATGCTTTGATTTCAAGTGTGTCGCTTTTATCTTCAGTATTAACCACAGAGCTTGACATTAGTACAGTGTCCAATATTGTTGTTGAATTTTATCAATGAAGTTTCGTAAGTCTTGTTCTAATGGGCGATCTTCATCCACAAAGGTAAACTCTGACAGCACCGCATCACGCATGGTTTTTAGCTCAACACTTAGCTCATTATCACTTAACTCGCCTTGTCTCTCACGTAATACTAACGCTTGAGTCGCTGCTAATAAAGAAGCTGAAGTTACTTGCTCTGTCAGCTGAAGTACGCGTAAACAATCACGTGAGGCAATAGTTCCCATACTTACTTTATCTTGGTTATGACATTCGGTTGAACGTGAAAATACACTTGCTGGCATCGTGCCTTTGAGCGCTTCTGCTGTCCATGCTGAGATACCAATTTGCACGGCTTTAAAGCCATGATTAATGGGTTTACGAGAACCAGTTGCGCCAGTTAGGTTGAATGGTAAGCCGTTATTAAACTTGTAATCCATTAGCTGTGCCATTTGACGGTCTAGTAGATCAGCAATGTTAGCAACCGCTGTTTTTAGCATATCCATCGCCATGGCAATGTGACCACCGTAGAAGTGACCACCATGAAGAACACGCTCATTATCGCCATCAATAATTGGGTTATCGTTAGCGCTGTTCAGTTCGTTCTCTATCATTTGACGTAAGAACGGTAGGCTATCTTGCAGAACACCAATAACGTGTGGTGCACAACGTAGAGAGTAACGATCTTGTAGACGATCACTGTTTCTTGGTGGCGTTTCATTGTGTAAATCAGAACGTAACCATGATGCAATTTGTTGCTGGCCTGGATGCGGTTTTACAGCAAATAAGGCTTCATCAAAATGGAAGTCATTACCCTGCATGCCAACAGATACCATTGCGGTGATCTTCGTTGCCATTTGCGCTAAGTACTCAGCACGTTTATACGCTAAACACGCTAATGCCGTCATTACTGACGTACCGTTCATTAACGCTAAACCTTCTTTTGGTTTCAGTTTAATCGGTGTAATTTTTAGCTCTTTAAACACATCAGCTGTTGCGCGAATCTCACCTTTATAGATAACTTCACGCTCACCAATTAATGCTGCAGCAAGGTAAGATAGCGGTGTTAAATCGCCACTTGCGCCCACTGAACCTTCTTGAGGAATGCGCGGTGAAATTCCGTGGTTAATTAAGGTGACAATTTGGTTTAACAAATCGTGAGTGACGCCTGAAACGCCTTGAGATAAAGAGCACAAACGTGTGGCTAATACCGCACGAGATTGTTGAACATCTAGGTTTTCACCTAAACCACAGCCGTGAAAACGTGTTAAATGTAATGGCAACTCATCCACTAAATCCATAGGGATAGCAACCGTACAAGAATCACCATACCCCGTTGTTACACCATAGATAACGCCTTCTTCTTTTAGAAGTCGCTCAAGAAATTCAACAGCACGATCAATTTTAGCCGTGAATTCGTCGGCATTATTTAATTGAGCATTTGCACCATTTGCAATCTCAACAACGTCTTCAATTGTCAGACGTCCCTTGCCAAATGTAATTGAATTAGTTGTCATCTTTCTTTCCAGTTAACTGCCAAAAATTAAAAAAGTTATACCACTGTGATGGTGCCTTTAATGTGAAATGCTCCAAACGCTGGGCATAATTTTGTACGACTTCTTGCAAAGCCTCTTCTCGCTGTCCACGAGGTAAAATAATCTGTTCTGAGAACGGTTCAAAATATACATCAAAACGAGAGTCTTTTTGTGTATCGTCACGTAGCCCAAACATTAAATAAACCGGTTGTTTTAAAATAGACGCCAGCATAAATGGCCCTTGTGGAAACGGTGCTGGTTTGCCTAAGAAATCCGCCCAGATAACGCGATCTTCTTTAGTGACTGAGGTTCTATCGCCCACAATCACAATCCACTCACCGGCATCAATTTTCTGCTGCAATAAAATGGCAGTATCTGGCCCCATTTTGCTGACCTGAATTAAATTAATATCCGATTGAGGATTCACGGTTCTCATGACGGTATTAAAACGCTCAGCATGCTCGGTAAATACTAACGCATTAATTTTTAATTCTTTATGGCGACGACTTAATGCTCGGCATAACTCTAGATTCCCCAAATGTGAACCCAGCATAACAATGCCTTTTTCACGTTTAAATAACGCTTCATAATGCTCAATACCATGCACAGTTAAATTTCTTTCAGAAAAATCACCACGCCATGCTGCTAGTTTATCGAGCATGGTTTCACCAAACGATACTAAATGACGGTAAGAACTGAGTTTTTCAGGTAATGTAATGCCCTTAACTCGAGCGTACGCGTTCACTTGTTGGATAAAATCGTCAGACGCTAGTTTTACTGAGCCACCACGTAGGTAGTAATACGCCATCACGGGTTTTAGCAATAACGAAAACACGCCACGGCCAAACGTTGAGTAAATCCAAAGCAAAAATTGAATTCCTAAAATCGTACCGCGCTCGGCGTGTGAAGACCAATGATCTTCTTGAGCGGCTTGGCGACTAAGTAGCGATGGAATACGAGGCAACATACCAGAAACAAGTTTTGTATGCATCCAGCTAATTTTTACGTTATCCCATAGTGCATCAAAATGAGAAATACCGTCTTCAGGATAAATAACACGAGTATTAATAAAACGGATATCCGTTTCATTCCAATACATTCGAACCATGATCTCTATATCGAAATCCATTCGACGACCAATAACTACACGCTCTAAAACACTTATCGTTGGGCCTATTGGGTAAGAGCGAAAGCCGCACATACTGTCTTTAATTGCAAATGAAAGCGTCTCTATCCAAACCCAAACATGAGTAACATAGCGCCCATACAAACGTGATTTAGGCACGCTCTCGTCGTAAACTGGTTGGCCGGAAATCAAAGCGGTTGGGTAAGCTTGTGACTCTTTAATTAGTTTGGGTAAAGCCTCTAAATCATGCTGTCCATCAGCATCAATCTGAATAGCATGACTAAAACTTTGTTGATATGCAGCTTCAATTCCGGCAATGACGGCTCCGCCTTTACCTTGATTTTCAGCTAAGGTAATTAAGGTTACCCCATCATTTTTTGCTACTATACCGGCTAATATCTGTTTTGTTTCTCTATTGCTACCATCATCAACAATCAGCATTGGATAACCAAAACTCATTAGTGATTCAACCACTGCTGGAACTGTTTTGCCATGGTTATAGCAAGGAATAAGAAAACAAGGACGGAATGTTGTCATATTATTGTCCTAATAAAATTCGGCCAGAAGAGTGTTTACTAACACCCTGGCGTTGTTTAGAACTAAAAGCAAAATAGAGCTTTTCTTTATCTTTTACCCAACGAAGTTCTAATTCAATCTCAGTATTAGGTAAAATCGGTTCTTGAAATTTTAAAACTTCCAGACCTTGAAAAATAGAATTCGCTTGTAGATATATTTGACCATAATAAATCGCCCAATCGACCTGAGTAACGCCAGGTAATAATGGATGACCAGGAAAGTGCCCAGTAAAATCAAAAATATCGTTATCGACACGCATTATAATAACCACGCTTGGTTTATTTTGATCTTCTGTGTCTATTTTCGTAGATATAATGGTCGGTTTACGTTTTGTCATGAGTACTTCTTTTAATCATTAACATCATTAAATAGCTGCTGTAGGTCGTGCATTTGACGCTTACCTTGACTATTGACTGGGATCTCTTCTACCGCTCTAAAACGACGCGGAATGCCTACTGGCTCTAGCCACTCTCTTAATTCAGAGCGTAATTTTAACCAAAACTTACCTTTAGAGCGTTGTAGCATTAATTTTTTCCCAGTGTCTGAAAGAATAATAACGGCGCCTAGAACAGTACGTTTAGCTTCTTCCATTGGGATTACCGCGGCTTCATCAATGCATTCTAGTTGCATTAAACGCTTTTCAACTTCAGTTAGTGATAACCGTTTTTCTTCAATTTTGATGACTCTATCCACTCGTCCTCTTAGCATAAATTGCCCATTATCCAACAAATCACAATAATCACTGGTCGGATACCACTGTGACTCATCAATAAAAGGTGACAATAGCTCTAGGCAATGCTCAATATTCAAGCGAGCTTTATGAGAAGGAAAGAATGTCCAAAGTGATGTTGGTTCTATCTGTTGGCGATAACCGACCCCACCCGTTTCAGTACTGCCGTACACTTCAAATGGACGCAAAGAAAGCTTTGCTTCGCTCTGATCTGCTCCCTCAATCGCTAAAGGACCACCTGAAGAAAAAACCATTTGGTAGTGATTGTAACCTTCATGATCAGCAAGACGTTTTAATAGCGCAGGACTGCAAATGAGTGTTTTTTTATGCTCAGGTTGATGAGATAAAATTTGCTCTGGATAAATGAAATTTGTTCGACTGAATGCACGACCGGCACACAATGGCCATAATACTCGAAATAACAAACCATAAATATGTTGATGAGAAACGGTGCTGTAAATCTCTGTCGCGTCTAGTTTATCACCCCATAATTGTTCCAATTGCTCAATTTCATTACTCAATAACTGCAATGTTTTTTCGATTGGTTTTGGAGTATCCGTAGAGCCAGAAGTAAACAAAGTAAGACGAATATTGCCGAGCTCTAACGGAGATAAGACACTCATGATATTATCGGAAATAGTTTGATAATGACGGTGCTGTTCGCATGGCATGACTTGAATAATGTCATCATGCAACAGCGCATCAAAATGTTCAGATAATTCAGTTAATGCCGCTGGTTGATGATTACCGGGTAAAATAATGTGTTTGCCTGCATGAGCCAAAGCAAGAAAAGAGACAGCAAACTGATAACTGTCGTCAAAGCATAATGCCCATTTTACTTCTGACTGATGAGATAAATAGCCGCACACTCGTTGCACATCATGTTGAAACTGCTGATAACTCACGTATATGTGCTGCTCATCGAAACACACATGATGGGTTAGATTTTCTTGGTTGGTAAGATCGGAAAGTGCTGTGTAGCTCATGCTTCTTTTCTCTTTATCCATTGACGCACTAGCCATTCAGTGACAAATAAAGTCGCTATCAATAAATAGCTAACAAAACCGTTATACAACATCCATACTTTCATCTCTAAAAAACAAGTAGAAAGTGAAATCGAACCGTTAATTACAAAAAAAACACACCACACTTTAGTTACGGTTCTCGTGTAGGCCACGCCACTTGGTGGAAGATCAGGTTCTTGAAGGCGAGCAAAACGTTCAATCATACTTTGAGGCTGAAATAACGTCCAAAAAAAGACGATAAACATGACGACATTAACTATCACAGGGTAAAACGTAAACCATCCTTCTGATCGAAATAACCAGCCTAATCCAGCAAGAATGATTCCAGATCCACCACTTGTCATGGCAATGTATTTTAGCTCTTTTATTGGAACTTGTTTTCCACCAACCATTCGCACCAGAAACAACACCGCTAGCACGCCTGCTACTGTCGTAATTCCACCAAAGTGGAGACCGTAGTAAACCGCTAGCGGATAAGCAAGCAGTGCAATGGCTGACAGTACCGTCAGCCAACGCATTATTTTAGAAGCGCTGCTACAGAGTTAACCACGTCATCAACGGTGCGAACTTCTTTAAACTCTTCTGGCTTGATTTTTTTGCCTGTTACTTTTTGTAAATGGACAACTAAATCAACGGCATCAATACTGTCTAAATCTAGATCTGTGTATAGCTGAGCTTCAGGCGTGATATCCGCTTCATCGATTTCAAATAATTCAACCAATGCCGCAGTCACTTGCTCTAATACTTGCTCTCTATTTACCTCTGTCATGACTTACTCTCTTACGCTTTATTTGCAGTAATGTATGCAGCTAAGTTTGCTACTGACGCAAAATGTTCACGAGTTTGAGTATCGTCAGCATCTAATACTAAGCTGTATTTTTTCTTAATGGCTAAACCTAATTCTAGAGCATCGATTGAATCTAACCCTAAACCATCACCGAACAATGGTGCATCAGTTTCAATATCATCCACTGAGATATCTTCTAAATTCAGTGCTTCAATAATTAATAATTTAATTTCGTTGTGTAATGCTTCCATCAATGACCTACTTATTTTCTTTTGATGTATTAAATTTAGTTTGAGGATACAAAGCTGTATCTAAAAATCGATTTACGTTTCGAGCCGCTGAAGAAGGTGAATCAGCGCCATCGATAAAAGGGGCTATAGCAACCTTTTCTTTCACTTCAACATGAAAAAAAGGACGAACATCGGGTACTTGATACCACCTTGCTTCTTTGGTTAAAAAACTTGGCGTAACTGTCACATGAACAATGCGTAAATCACTTTCACTACGCACCGCTATTTGGGCAGCCCCACGCTGAAGCTTAGAGGTGATACCTGGTGTTGTTCGAGTGCCTTCTGGAAAAACCAATAATACATTTCCAGAATTTAATTTCTCTGAGCACTCTTCTAAAAACGCTTCAGGCTCTCTGTTTGGAATATAACCAGCGGCCCTGACAATCCCGCGGATAAAGGGATTATGCCATAATGCTGCTTTGACAATACAATCACACTGCTTCAATTGTGAAGCAATTAAAACATAATCGATCAAACTGGGGTGATTTGCGACAATCAGGCAATTTTTATCACCCTGTAAGAGTTCAGCACCATCGAATTGATATTTAATCGCACGGCTATAATGCATTGTTTTACAAAAGAGAAGAAAACTTCTTTGTATGATAGCTTGCACTCTGATTTCACGTTGTTTGGTATTTTTCGCCGTAAACGTTAATAACGGAAAAACAATAAACGTTAAGCAAAGTGCACCAATTCCGAATAAGGAAAAACAGAATCCAGTGGCTACGATTCGCCAACATTTATCAATACGTAAAATCAAAGTCATTGGTTATTTATGCGTCCATGTCCATTGTGTTGAGGAACTTTCTATCATCCATTGAGAGTGTGATCCTACTAACTTAGAAATACATTGCAAGCCATGAGGCATTACATCTGGCTTAATTGAAGGTTTCTTGTTCCATTTAAGAGTAAAATTATCGCCAGCGCTCAATATAAGACCAAAAGCGTAACCTTGATATTTTTGTTGCTCAAACTCTTGATAATGTGAGCCGAGTGGTTCATCAAAATCAATCACTAAAACACGATGATTAGAGTTATCATCCAAATATGCTGCAGCTTCTATTAGCGCGGAATGAAATGTATTTTCACCAGAAACAATCGAGGTTACTGGAATGGGCTTTTTTGCCGTGATGGTAAACAAACCAGCAGCCGTATTATGGACTGATTGAGAAAACGCCATTGGAGAGGCATCTTCACCTTTTAAAATATCTTCTAGTAAAGCACAGGTTCTGGTTAATTCTCCGTGACGGCTAGCAAAGATTAAATAATCGACCTCTTGATCTTGAACTAAAGTAAGCGCAGTTTGAACCGCCAACTTACTTAATGAGCTCATCCTTCTTCGAGCCATCGCGGGGATTTTATCGACAGGGGCTTTCTCTCCCT
>JAAGZR010000114.1 GCA_024206155.1 Aliivibrio sp. | reverse complement strand
TCTTCGACTTGAATAATAAATCTTTCTTTTTCGGTTTGACCAGAAAGCAAGCCTTGAGTTGCTGCAAGAGAATTATCTATAGTGTATGTCCACTTACCATTAGTATCTAATGACAATGAACCATATAAACCTTGTGAATCGGTTAATAATATCCATTCATGGGTATCTGTCGTATCAACATCACCATCAGTTAATTGCCCAGAAACTGACTCTTTATTACCATCTTCAGTAATCGTTTTTGTTGTTTTACCGCCAATAACGGGAGCATCGTTGGTACCTAAAACTTCAACAGTGATCATGATGGCGTTCGTTCCACCATTTCCATCATCAACCGCTATGGTAAATGTTTCAAATTCTTGTTGGTTCTCAGCTAATGCTTGAGTATCAGGATTTGATGGGTCTAATGCGTAAATCCAGTTCCCATCAGCATCTACCGTCATGGTTCCGTATTTACCGACACCACCACCATCAACAAACCAAGTATGTGTATCTGTAAAATCAACATCTACAGCCGTCAACGCACCAGTTGCTGTGGGGATAATGTCTTCTACTGCCGTACCGGTTGTTCGACCTGTAATTTCAGGTCTGTCATTTGTACCAACAATTGTCACTTCGACAGTATGTTGTGCATAACCATTATTCCCATCACCGACAACAACAACAAAACTTTCAACGACTGTTTCATCTTTTGCTAATAATTGAGCTTCATCATTTTTCAGAACATAAGTCCATTTACCCGTCGCTGCATCAATAGAAAAGTTACCTAATTTAGACTCATCAGAACCGATTACAAACCAATTATGTGTATCTGGATCATCTACATCATTAACTATTAAGGTATCTGAAATCGTTTGAACTCCATCCTCTATGACAGTACCTGTATCATTACTACTTACAACGGTAGGTAAATCGTTAGTACCTTCTAATGAAATAACTATCTCTTTTTGAGTCTTTCCACCTTTCCCATCATCAACCGTAACAATGAACTTATCTTCACCAGGTTCTCCCTCAGCAAGATGTTGCGTTGCATCTAATACATTATTTATGGTGTAAACCCATTTACCGTTTGTATCAACAGTAATAGAACCATAGGTACCACTGGCTGGTTGAACATCCCATGTATGAGTGTCAGTTAAATCAATATCATCAACAATTAATTGGCCTTCTGTGGTTTCAATTGAATCTTCTTTTACCGAACCTGTTGATTGCCCTGATAATTTAGGTAAGTCATTAGTTCCGTTAATTGTGATCTCTATTGTTTCAGTAATTACGCCACCTGCGCCATCACTCAACTCTACTGTGTAGTATTCTTTTATTGGGTCATCACCAGCACCAAGAGATTGTGCTGCATCATTATCTAGGGTGTATAACCAAACACCAGTAGAGGCATCAAGGGTAAATTTGCCATATGTCCCTGTATCTGAACCAACGATATCCCAGCCGAATGCACTTGTTGCATCTTCATCTGTTGCCGTTAATGTTCCTGTTGTGGTTAATGTTATATCTTCAGCCACATCACCGACAATATCGCCACCGATCACTGGTACCCCATTCGTACCAACAACCGTAATCACGATTTCGATGGTATCTGTACCACCTTGGTTATCATCAACCGTTACCGTGAACTTGTCTTCTTCACTTTGGTCTTTAATCAATTCTTGAGTAGCAGATAATGTGTTATCTATGGTGTAAATCCACTTGCCTGTAACAGGATCAATTGCAATAGAACCATAAGTCCCATTATTACTGTCTGCACTCCAAGCGTGAACATCGATTAAATCAACATCATCAACGGTCAATTGACCTTCTGCTTCTGATTGAGTAGCGGTATCTTCTTTGACTAATCCTGTTGATTGACCAGATACCACGGGTTCATCATTTGTACCTGTTATTTCAATTGAAACTGTCTCGGTGGTTAAACCACCTTGGCCATCATCAACTTGAATTTGATATTCAACAGTATGCGTTTCACCATTAGCTAGAGCTTGAACTTGTGAAGCGGTATTATTAAGGGTGTATTCCCATTTTCCTGAACCGTCAGTATTTGTTGAAACAACAATAGAACCATAAGGATCGGTATTTGAAGAAAGCAGCGTCCAAGTATGTGAGTCTAATGTGTCTACATCATCAACAAATAGATCTCCCGTAGTAGTGAATACGGCTTCTTCAGTTACGCTACCTGATAATACAGAGGAACCTGCAACGCTAGGCAGATCATTGGTGCCAGTAACTTCAACGGTGACAGTATGAGTAACTGTGCCACCCTTACCATCATCACCGATAATTTTAAACGTCTCTGTTTGAGTTTCACCAAGCGATAATGATTGAGTCAATGGCAAATTATTATCAATGTTATAAATCCATTTACCTACCCCATCAACACTTAAAGAACCATAAAGGCCAGCACCGTCAGCTACCGACCAGGATACCGAATCGCCGGCGTCAGCATCGATTGCTGTTAATTGTCCATCAGCAGAAGCGATTAAGTCTTCAACAACACGACCTGTACTCGTGCCACTAATCACAGGCTCATCATTAGTACCATTAATTGTAATAATAACTTCTTGTTGAGTAATACCACCATTACCGTCATCAACTTGAATGGTAAATATTTCAGTTACCGAGTCGCCCACACCAAGCGCTTGAGTCTCATCACGCGAATTATCTAGCGTATATTCCCAAACACCATTATTGATAGTTAATACACCATACGTTGCGTTGCCACCTTCTAAAATGGTCCAAGTATGAGTATCAAGTGTATCCACATCAGCAACGGTTAATGTTTCACTCACTGTTAGATCTGCATCATCAGCATCACCTTCAGTTAACTCTCCAACCACAATACCTGAAATAATAGGATCGTCATTGGTACCAACAATGGTTACTGTAACTTGTTGGGTTGATGTTAGGTTTCCACCAGTAGAAACTGATACATCAAACACATCAGTAACAATTTGACCGTTAGCTAATGACTGCACTGATAAAGCACTATTATTAAGCGTGTATTCCCACTGACCAATGGTTGGATTTAGAGAAAGCGTACCAAACTCACTTGTTGGACTGCCTGTAATTGACCAAGTATAAGAAAGATTACTTTGAGGATTCGTTACTGCAAGTTGACCTGAAGATTCTAAAACTTCATCTTCTTTAGTAAGGCCCGAATTATTAGGGCTAATGATTGGAGTTACAGGTGGATTGCTCGCATCACCATCACTTAAATTATCAATGTATTCCTGATTATCATAAGAAAAGGCACCTGAAGTAGTGAAATTGGTTGTTGCGATATCTGAATAATAACCATACTCAATAACAACAAAACCATTATTTGCAGAGCCGCCACCTTCACCAGCTGCCGTCGCTTCTAAGATTTCAGTCGGATCATCTCCTGATAAAATTGCCGCCTGAATCTTGGCAATATCTAAACCATCTGTAGGTTGTGTAGGGTCGAGTTCAACCTTTCCATCAATGGGCTGTATTTGAAGAGGCTCTTCAGGTTTTGTTTCATCGAGACAGCTCATGCAATTTTTGTCAATCGTGACAAGCTTACCATTGATTTGCGCGACAACTTTTGCATCATATCCTGTAAATAAAACAGAATCTCGCTCAAGGTTTTGCCCAACATTCACTTTTGTTGGGACTCCTAACTTATTCAATGAATAAGCATCGCCTTCAATTGCTTTAATCTCAACTTGAGAAGGAATGAAAGTTTCTTTCATGTAACCACCTACAATCCATTTAAACGCACCAACAAATTAATTTCACTTTAGTATCTTAATCATAGGGTACTATTTATTATAAAGACAAAATCACCAGAGTAATTTGTTGTTATAAATTTATTATTTAGCGATTTCATGGCATAGTTTTTCTAAATTTAAGTATCAAAAATCTCATATTCCTTTATTATTTACAGTGTTTATTTTAATCGAGACATCATCATGAGCAAATTAACGTCAGATACTCAAGCAAACCTAGATCTTTTCATTGCAGAAACAAAAGAAACGCAGCTAGTTTGGAGTCTTTATAACGAAGAAGGCTGGATATCTGTTGAGTCTACTGAATTCGAAAACTCTGAAGTAATGCCATTCTGGTCTAACAAAGCAGACGCTGAATTTCATAACGTTGAAGAATGGGCTGATTTTGAAGTAACAGAAATTCCACTAGACATCTTCGCTGAAGATTGGCTAGTAACATTATCTGAAGATGGTGTTTTAGTTGGCACAAACTGGAACCAACAGCTTGAAGGTAAAGAAGTAGAAGCAAGTGACCTTGTAAAGCTTTACCTATAAAGTTTACCTCTTAAATAAAAAATAAAGGGCTGTAATTATTACAGCCTTTTTTGTAGTTATCCTTCAATCAACCACACTTCTTCAGTAAAACGTGATAATCCTTTTTTAATTTTAGGATGGTCAGCATCAGCTTCATCACATTGTAAGCGAGTAATCGTCATACCAGAAAATAACGAACTAACTTCCTCTTCTGGCACAGAGAATGGAGGCCCTGCCATTTCAGTTTGGTCATAATCTAATGTAACCAGTAAAATGCGACCGCCTTCTTTTAAGCGAGAACGTAGTACTTGTACATATTCTTCACGCATCTCTTTCGGTAGAGCAACGAGTGCTGCGCGATCATAAATCAGATCAGTAGCTTCAATTGGTGCAGTAAAATAATCACCAGAATAAATGGTTAGCTCATCAAATTCATATAACTCAAGAGTGCTAGTTAATGCGGTAACCGTTGGTGTATACAAGCGCTCAGCAAAAAAAGCACGTACGGCTATTTTACTTAGCTCAACACCTGTGACTGAATTATGTTTTTCAGCAAGCCAATCGAGATCCATCGTCTTGCCGCATAAAGGAACAAATACCGTTTCATTTCTTTGAGGTTTTAATGCTGACCAGTACTGAGTCAAAATTGGATTTGTATCAGGTAAATGAAAACCAATAACATTGCTTGCCCACTTACTTTCCCAGAATTCATGTTCCATTTATTTTTCCTTTCACTCGCTTTTTATTATTGATAAATGGTACCTCATCGCCTTATTCTGTTCTACAAATACTCGTTTTATCAGCTAATTGCTTTATCTATAACCAAAAAAATGAATAACATTCCATTTAGTTATATAAGATAACTTTTATCAATTACCTTACCGAAAGCCTTACCGTTATTATGGTTAAAAATACAAAGGGCTTGTTTCAAACTGAAAAATAACGAGCGCGTAAACCACAAGGAAAAGCAGTATGTCATTAGCCGTTATCATCAATTTGATCATTTTTATCGGTCTTATCTTCTTTCTTAATACCCAACAGCGTAAAGAATATACGCTATCTCGCCTTGTTCTTATTGGTTTAATTGCTGGTAGTCTTTATGGTTTAGGTCTTCATGTCATTCATGGAGAAGGCAGTACCGTAATCAAGACGACGCTTGATTGGGTGAATATTGTTGGTAGCGGTTATGTTGGTCTATTAAAAATGGTTATCATGCCATTAGTATTAGTATCTATGTTCTCTGCGGTTGTTAAACTCGATAAATCAGGCTCTTTAGGAAAAATTAGCGGCGTTACTATTAGTGTACTTTTAGTCTCAACAATGATCTCAGCCTTAATTGGTATTGCAGTAACTCACACTTTTGGTTTAACTGCAGAGGGCTTAACTGAAGGTACTCGTGAAACGGCTCGTGTTGCAGTATTAGAATCTCGCATTGGTAGTGTTAGTAACCTGACAATTCCTCAAATGCTAATCAGCTTTATTCCAACCAATCCATTTGCTGATTTAACGGGGACTCGCTCAACCTCTATCATTGCTGTAGTTATCTTTGCAATTCTTGCTGGTATCGCAGCTCGTAAAGTAAGTCAGGAAAAAGAAGAACTGGCTGGCCCAATTAGTACTTTTGTTGATGTTATCCAATCAATTGTAATGCGCTTAGTTAAAATGATAATGGCTTTAACCCCTTACGGTATCTTAGCACTATTAACTAAAGTTGTTGCTACATCCAATGCTACCGATATTTTAAATCTACTTAGTTTCATTGTTGCTTCTTATGTCGCAATTCTTCTGATGTTTGTGGTTCATGGTTTATTGGTATCATTTGTTGGTGTAAACCCTGTTGATTACTTCAAGAAAATTTGGCCAGTATTAACGTTTGCATTCAGCTCTCGTAGTTCAGCGGCAACAATCCCACTAAACGTTGAAGCTCAAATTACTAAGCTTCGTGTTCCACCAGCAATTGCGAATTTATCTGCTACATTTGGGGCGACGATTGGGCAAAATGGTTGTGCGGGTATCTACCCTGCGATGCTGGCGGTCATGGTTGCTCCAACAATGGGGATCCCAATTGATACTCACTTTATTCTGTCTTTAATTGCTATTATCACGGTAAGTTCATTTGGAATTGCTGGTGTCGGCGGCGGCGCAACATTCGCAGCATTAATCGTTCTTCCTGCAATGGGATTACCTGTAACCATTGCTGCCCTACTTATTTCAATCGAACCTCTTATTGATATGGCTCGAACTGCTCTTAACGTAAGTGGCGCAATGACTGCGGGTACAATTACAAGCCGAGTACTTGGTGAGAAAAGTACTGATGAGCAAATAGAAAGTGCTCAAGTATAAACAAAAACATATGCTCTAGTTATAATAAAGGAAGCCAAAGCGGTTTCCTTTTATTGTTTAAATCTAATGAACATTTCATTTGTATTCATGATGGATATAACGACTAATACATTAGAGGAGCTAATCAAGCTGCTTTTTTAATGCTCAATTAAATAAATTATTACAATCTATAATATTTTTAATGCTAATTGCGCAAGGTTATAGGCATCAACATAACCAGAATGCTGCCTACCTTCCCATTCAATATCTAACTCTTCCATCGCCTTTCTTTGGCCCATTCGCTCATTTTTCTTACGTGATTTAATACGATAAATGGTTGCTAAATTTAAGAATTCACTGAATGGAACCTCGATGTCTTTTGCTCTACATTCGGCATCAAGAATTTCCTCATCGTGTCCCCATGCTGCATAAATTTTATTGGTTCCACCGAAATTCTTAATCATAGACTTCAATACGTCAGCTAATGGTCGGCCTTGTTTTTCTATTTTTCGGGCAGAGATCCCTGTCAGCTCAACACAAAACTTAGATATTTCATCTTTTTCTGGCTTCACATAATATTGAGCACGTTTAACAACTTCACCTTTAATTAAGTCGATCTCCGCTAATCCTACTTCAATGATCTCCCCTGTTGTTCCTTTACCATCAACATTCCAACAGCACATTTCTAAATCAAAACAGACGATACGATTAAAGTTCATGGAGATCCTTGGTACTCAAATAAAACGGAGGCACTATTCTACCTAAACAAGGGCTTAAGCGCGATACTCTAAAAATCGATTGCTGAAAATTCAACCGCGAATAGTCACTTGATTACGTCCCATCGCTTTACTTTGATATAACGCTTGATCAGCCGCCTTCAATAACTCTTCAAGAGTTTCACCTTGCCAAAGCACCGCACCAAGGCTAATTGTCTGGTCAATTTCTAAATCATTAAACAACGTTGGAGATGTGGCAACAAGCTCATTAATTTGTTCTGAAATTAACGTTAATTCATCGATACTGTTCAGCTTAATCACAACAGAAAACTCATCTCCTCCAAGACGTGAGACGTAAGCACTATTTCCTAGTATTTCAGACATTAAGTGACCAATATTTCGCAAAACTGCATCCCCTTCAGGATGACCATAGGTATCATTAATTTTTTTAAATTTATCAATATCAAAACACAATAAAGCAAATGATTTCTTTGTTTTAATATAACGACTAATCACATCACGTATAGCACGACGATTTAGCAATCCAGTAAGATCATCATGCATTGCCATATAACGCAATTCTTTGGTTCTAATTTCAAGCAAGTTTTCAATTCGTTGCTTATCTCGAGTAACAATAGAAGTTAATGCCGCAATAAGAATTGAAATCGTTAAAATACCAAAAAACAACCAGTTCAACGTAAGTCTTTGGTATTCTGTTAATTTATGGCCTGCTTTATACTCGATTTTCCAAAGCCGGTTTTCTATTTTTACACTGGTTGTATAATCACTTCCCTTGGAGGTATTCCATATACTACTTTGGTACATAATAGGGTCATCATCAGCATCAAATCCAGTATCAATGATTCTCACGACCAACTCTCCACCTAAAGAGGTGGAATTAACCAAACGTTCAAAATAACTCGTGATTCTAACCACGCCAACCATTACCCCTTTTAGTGATGTTTTATCTGCGGTAAATACTGGGTGATAAACTAACATTCCTGTTTTTTGAGCACTCTGGTCAAGGCTATCTTGCAGTAAACGCACTTTATCTGAAACACTTGGACGCCCAGTTATTAAAAGCTCCTCAATAGCGAGATTAAAACGCTCTCTTGATGAATAAAATCCAATTAGAGGTCTATTTTTTTCATCTCTTGGGTAAATATCGGTTGCGATATAAATAGGTTCATGATTATTCATCACATAACCGTAGGTTTTAGGTTGGTCTTTTGGGACCGTATATAATTTAGCTAAAGGGTATTTTTTGTGTATTTGTTTAAAATGTTCATCAATATCTTTTTCTTCCACCTTCTCCATCCATTGAAGTGAAATAAGACTATTGGAACGACGAAGTAGTGAATCAGCAAATAAGGGAAATTGAGACCAATCCTTTTTACTGCCAAGTTGATAGAAATTTGCACTTGCCCCTATAAAATCGATATCTTTCCCTATTAACATTAAAAGCAAAGCGGATTGTCTATCGGCTTCTTTTCTGAAGTTCTTCTGATTATCATCCAAATCGGATAGATAAACGAACCTCATAC
>JAAGZR010000707.1 GCA_024206155.1 Aliivibrio sp. | reverse complement strand
GTAATTTCACAAAGTGACTTTAGCCTTTCAGAATCTATGTTTAGAGCGTTTAACGGTGATCTTTACAACGGCATAGTATATGCTGATGATGACGCGAGTACGACAGCTCAACAATATGCTGTAAAGTGTGCGGGTGGTTTATTCCTTCCAACATTCGGATTAAGTATGGATTCAGACGTTATTTTACAAGTTAACTCTAGCGCTGTATCTACCAGAACTTACACACCCGTTATTGTAGCACCTATCAACGGCGCTGCTGAATCACAAGGTCGTCAAACACAACCAGTAATAACTAATACTAATCAATCTGTTTTAGCAGCAACTACCGAGACAGTCTAAGCATGAGGGAGGGATAAAGATGAGTGAGAGGGGAATTAAAACCCCTTTCACTTACTCCCTTCTTAATGAGGTGATATAATGGGTAGAATGTTAAGAGTAACATTAAATGAAGGTGTTGGCGAAGCCATCGACCTCGGTATAGTCGGTCCTGGTAAGATATTCCTTTACAATACAGGAACTCAAGATATGCGTATAGCATATGATAGGTTCGATGTTGGTACTACCGGAACGAATTACTTTACTTTACTCGGAGGTTCGCAATATGTATTTGATGTGTCAAACTCTGTCGGCTTCTTAGCCCAGAATCAGCAGATGTATTTTGTGAGTCCGGTAGGCGACCAGGTTCTTGAGATATGGGTGGCTGACAATCAATGAGTTCAATTAATTCCCGTGTTCCTCCTTTACGTTTAGCTGCTGTTGATTCTCCCTCGGATGGTGAAGTAGCGGCTTATCAAGCGTCTTCTGGTCGATTTGAATGGGTTGCTAATGGTAGCGGTGGCGGTGGAACTGTTACATCAGTTGCATTAAGTGAAACAGGTTCAGCTTTAACTATTACAGGTTCACCAATAACGGGATCGGGTACTATCAATATAGCCGGGGCAGGTAATTCTTCCCAGGTTATTCTAGGTGATTTATCTTTAGGAACTTTAACAAGTGGTACGGTTACATCAGTAGGAATAACGGCAGGTAATTTGATTGACGTTTCAGGAAGTCCCGTCACCACATCAGGAAGCATCACAGTAAATGTTGATTTATCAGAACTGACAACTTCAACAAGTGACGCCGATGGAGACTTCTTCGCGGTTGTAGATTCGGCAAACGCTCAAAAGAAACTAACTAAAGGAAATATTGCTATTTCAGGATTCAATAATGATTCAAACTTTACATCTAACACAGGAACAGTAACAAGTGTTTCAGGTGGTACAGGATTAAGCGGAACAGTTACAAGTTCGGGTTCAATAAGTTTAGCCAATACTTCTGTAACTGCAGGGACTTACACTAATGCTGATATTACTGTTGACGCTCAAGGAAGATTAACTTCTGCTTCAAATGGTTCGGGCGGTGGTGGTGGTACTATTGGCGGTTCGATAGCGAATACACAAGTCGCTCGAGGTTCTTCTACTGCTGATGAAATTGAAGGAGATAACGGTTTATTATTTGACGGTACTGCATTCACTGTTAATACTCTAAGTGCAATTAGCAATCCTGTAATAAATATGGCTGGTACATCTAAATCCATATCTTTGGAATGTGAGACAAACGAAAAACTTTCAATAAAAGGAGGTTCTAATAAATTTATTTTTGATGCTTCATCTTCTACTTCTGGAATAACATGGCCGGACGGGACAGAGCAAGTAAGCGCTGCAACTCTTACAAGTATTTCGGGAACTAGTCCTATAACTGTTTCAGCCGGTACTACGCCGGCAATTTCTTTGGATGATTCCGGAGTAAGTCAGGGAATTTATACAAACGCATCTATTACAGTAGATGCTAAAGGTCTAATAACTGCGGCTTCTAGTGGTAATACACCAGGGACGGTTTTTGGTACTGGTGCTAACACTCAAGTCGCTTATTGGATAGATACAGATGAACTAGACGGTTCAATAGGTTTGACTTACAACTCGGCAACGGGAAACTTAACGGTTGGTGGACATGTTTCATCAGGCGATGGTAAATTTACCACACCTTCGGGTACTAATTTGACACTTCAAACTGGTACTGCTTCAAGTGGTTCAATTGATATTACTGACGGTACTAACGGTCAAATTGCTATTTCAGCCAATGGTTCAGGAGCAATTAAATTAGGTGCTACTAATAACCCTGTAACAGTAAGTAACGTCTATACTTTACCTACTGCGGTAACTACTGATAATAATTACGTTCTAACTGCCCAAACCGATGGTTCAACCGCCTGGGCGGCATCCGGTGGTGGCGGTGGTGGCGCACCCACTAGCGCAGAATATGTTACGCTTGCCACTGATGCCACTTTAACAAATGAAAGAGTTTTGTCAAATGGTCAAGGTATCAAGATCGTTGACGGTGGCGCGGGTGGTAGTGTTACGGTTAAATCGGCTATCTATAATGCACCTAGAGCTAAAGAGTCGGGCGACCGTTGGGTGGTAACGAAAATGGCTCCGTATAGCTTGGGGGTAAGTGGTTTAGGTGTTCAGGCTTCAACTTCCTATGATAGACCTTCTTTTTACACATTTATTGCTCCGGCAAGTGGTGATATAAACGAATTAGGTATGTATGTTTCTGCTTCAGCATCAACTTCATGTAATGCTTTAATTGGGATATATACTACTGATTCAGAAGGTTGGCCCGATGAATTAATGGGATATGCTACATATGATGTTACTACAACGGGAAATAAATTATCAACAAGTTTTACTTATGCGAATGGTTATACATCAATAAGCACTATCGCGGGTAATACTTATTGGATTGGTTTCGTTAGAGATACTACTTCAGTGAGTTTTGCAGTTTATGCCGTTCAAACATCAAATAGCGCGCAAACGGTTTATGCGGTTGGTTCAGGAAATCCAATTCTATCAAGTTATGGTTTTCAATATACAGCCTCGAATAATGCTTTGCCTACTTTACCTAACACGACAAATTGGGTAGGCGCAAGTACGGAAATCTACGCACACTTATCGGTTAGTTATGCAAGTTGAGGTTTTTTAAATGGATAGAGCAATTAGGACATACGGTAAAAACGGAGAAGAATTATCATTAACATATGCTGATATAGAATGGGGTGATTTCAGAAGAGAAAGAGATAGAATAATATCTGAATTAGATATTTACGCATTATCTGATAGAAATATTTCTCAAGAAATGATAGATTATCGTCAATTTTTAAGAGATTTACCTAGTAATTACCCTGGTGAATTAGCGAATGATGCGTGCGATGCATGGAATAATTATGTTAAACCACAGGAGTTGAGTTGATGACAGTAAAAGAAAACTTAAACAGAATTATTAGATTAGAAGATGATGTAGAAGAAGTTAAAGAGAGAATTTACAATTTAGAAACTAATCATCTTGAATTAATAACCAGGTTAGATATGATAGGTAGAGTTGCTAAAATTATCGCGGCTATGGTAGCGGCGACATTAGGATTCGATTTAGGAATGGAGGATATGATATGAGTGAAGCGAATACAATTGCATTAATAGTAATAGCATTTCTAATATTAAAGGGAGGACAGTAATATGCCAATCGATAAAGTTCGCGGTGGGTATCGTGTCCGTTCTTATGTATCTGGTAAATTACTAAAGCGTGTCTATAAGACGAGAGCAGCAGCTACTAGAGCAGCCGCTACATCTAAAAGAAGAAGCAAGCGTAAGAGAAGCACAGGCTCAAGGCGAGCGAAGAAAAAAGGTGGTTATTGATGGCGGAAAAAATAAGAAAAGTAAAAGGCGGATATAAGTTTGTTAGTAATTTTACAGGTAGAGTAAGAAAAGGTGGCAAACTTTACAAAACTAAACAAGAAGCGTTAGATATGCAAAACTTTCTTAAAAATATGGTTAAAAGATATTAAGGTGGTTATTGATG
>JAAGZR010000706.1 GCA_024206155.1 Aliivibrio sp. | reverse complement strand
TGTCATCAGCTTTCTGACCATTACCATCAAATCATACCTCTATCAGGATGCTTACAAGCTAGACACCAAGACTTTAACCACAATAACAACCTTGAGCAGGTAGAATCGACCATTACATAGCAAACAAATCGATACAAAAATCATACAGATCAATCAAACTCATCTGCATTCATCAGACCTTCGAATCTTTTTAATAACATCAGGAAGTGGTTAGCCTAATCGGCGAAGGGGATTAAATCGAACTTAATACAACCTCATGGCCAAATGAAACAAAATGATATGGCAAATACATTTAGGGCCAAAAATGTCTGACACTTGTCATAAACTTAGTGTCTAAGCAAAGCAAATACTAAGCAGTGTAATACTTTAAGCGCTATGAAGCTGTATTAAATTCAGCGCAAGACTAATCCAAGCCAATCAAAAACATCAAGTAGTTTTTTGACGATTATAGCTGCCATCAAACAAGACATAAGACAAAACACAACCAGTAGGGAGCCTTTTATTTCTCAAATCACGTCAAAAATTGTTGTATCATTGGTTATATCAATCAATTCCCTTTGAAATGTCGCTTTCTAGAATTCCCGAAAAATGCTTGGTAGTACTAGCAATAATAGGAGGATTTATTTTGCTCATCCCAATTGCCAAACAGGCATCATCCCAAAACACTTGTATTGCTCATCATGTTAAAAATTCATCGAAACAAGGTGAAGTGATCGACTCCTCAAGAATAATGGGTAGTGTCCGTTATTGTGCTGGAGGTTCTTAATCAAAGATATCAACTGAACATCTCCTCATAAGTTCATCCAGATTATTTTATGCACTGAGTTTCTTGAATCAGCCGAGTAATGAGACTGGATGACTCACTTCAAAAAAGTGATGGACCCTGATAAGGATAACGAACACAATCGCGTGGACCTGTGATTCTTAACTCAGTTTTCTATTAATCGCAGTTGCCACATCATTGCTTAAGCATCGCTGGACCATGTTTTATCATTTAACGAAAGGCCTATTCGTCTCAGCAGCAATGATGGCACTGCTATCACCGGCATCGGCGATGATTGCGATCTCCTCAGAATCAAATAAAATCCAAAAACTTACCATCAACATAATTAAGACTTCATATTAATTTTCATGACCACTATCGACACAGCAAAGAAACTTAAAACTTATGGTTCAAAAAATGCGGATAGTAC
>JAAGZR010000705.1 GCA_024206155.1 Aliivibrio sp. | reverse complement strand
TCACCTTTTTTTAAGTATAAGATGATTAACGTCCCAATAATTGAAATAAGAAAACCAATAAACCGTGCAGGCAGTCCCGTTAAGTTAGACTTTTTAGATGCTATAAAATTAGCTGAGCCATTTGACTTATCTGGCCCAGTCAATCCGTACTCTAATTTGATTTTGCCAGTAATGATAATCGCTAAACCAATTAAAGTTATGACGATACCAACTAAGTGATCTTCTGTAATTTCCATATACTCGAATCCAGATTACCCATATAACGAGCCTGTAGCATTTCTCACTCAAGCCCCTGTTATTTTTTTGTAGTGTAACTCGCAAATAACCTTAAAAACACCCTTGTACCCATAACTTTCGTGTGATCTAATGGTTATCTCTTAATCATATAAATCAATCGCATACATAAACATGGCGAACTATAAACCCGACCTCTCCGGCCAAAACTGCTTCATCGCAGTCGACTTTGAACAACAGATTATCCCTGGCACCTTTGAATATGCTTTATCGCGGATAATCGACAAACACATCGATTTAACTGTGTTTGACTCCCTATATCAGAATGATAATGGTGGCGCTGCAGCCTACCCGCCCAGCATCATGCTTAAAATCATTTTGTTCGCCTATTCACGCGGGATCATCACTAGCCGCCGCATTGCCAATGCCTGCGAAAAAAATATCACATTTATGGCTCTCAGCGGTGATGTCCAACCCCACTATACTTCTATCGCTCGCTTTGTGGCCAAACTCAGCCAGCACATTGAAACCGTATTCACTCAAGTCTTAATGATTTGTGAGCAGCAAAATTTGATTGGTCACCACATGTTTGCCATCGATGGCTGTAAAATAACCTCCAATGCCAGTAAAGAATGGAGCGGAAAGTTCGAAGAGCTTAGCCGTAAAGAAGCTCGCATGCGCCGTGCATCCGCGCGCATTATTGCTAAGCATCAACAACAAGATGAAATGGGCGAAAATGACTATCAAGCAGATATTAAACAAAAGCAAAAACTCGATGCCGGTGCCAATAAAATAAAACGATTCCTCGCTGTAAATAAAGAGCGTCTCGGTGCACGTAAAAACCCAATTAAAAGCAATATTACCGATAACGACAGTGCCAAAATGACAACCAGCAAAGGCACCATTCAAGGCTACAATGGTATTGCCATTGCTGATGATAAAAACCAAATCGTGCTTCACGCCAAGGCTGTTGGCAGTGTCGGCGAGCAACAAACACTGCAACCTGCTGTCGAACAATTAAAAACCCAACTCACAAAACTCGGTAAAACACAGCCTTTTAAAGGGGCTAAGTTCACCGCAGACAGTGGCTTTCACAGTAAAGATAATCTCGCCTTTTTGTCCGAAACAGAACTCGATTGTTATATCGCAGATACCGGGTTTAGAAGCCGTAACCCTTTATTTATGAACAGTGAAACCTATCAAAAAGAGCAAGCCAAAAAGCGTAAAAAACGCCATAACCATAGTGGTCGCTATTTCACCCATCGTGATTTTTCTGCCAACTTCGAACAACTCACCTGTACCTGCCCTGCAGGAAAACCCATGTGGTGCAGTAACAAAAACATGACCTGTGGTAATAAAGCAGGGATGAATTTCACTGGTTATTTAAAACATTGCAGACAATGCCCAATAAAAAATCAATGTATGCAAAAACCTCCCAGTAAAACAGGGAGGCAAGTGTTTATGCCTCACCCTCAACAACAAAACGCTCCCGATTTAAACCAACAAATGAAAGATAAAATCGACAGCCCCGATGGCCGCAGGCAATACAGTAAGCGTTTGGGATGTATCGAGCCTGTCTTTGGCAACATCACCGCCAATAAAGGTATGAATAAACTCACTTTAAGAGGTCAAACTAAGGTCAATGCCCAATGGCAGGCATTTTGTTTGGTACACAATATAGAAAAACTAAGGGATCACCTTGATACATAAAAGGCGCTAGCCTTTTACCCGCAAAATCACCCAATATCGCCTCAAAAAACCAATATTAAGCGCCTCATCAAACTCAATATTAATATTGAAAATCTCTAAACAGAAAATAGCTCAGTCTGAAAATTAATGCTGAAGAGTTTTGTGAATATAAAAATCCCCTAAATCAGGGTGAAAAAATAGAAATGCTACAGCCTCAACGCCCTAATAATGGGCAAAAAATTGTTTGCTAAAATGTTGAGGGACGAAAACAGCCAAATGTTTTTTGTCCTTATTAATTAGCTTGTTAGCTACATTTTTGCATTAGCCTTTTTGAGAATATCTTGAAAATAATCAAGATATTCGCTCTTTTGTTTTGTTGCCAAGTTTAAAGCAACTGTATAACTATCTTTAG
>JAAGZR010000704.1 GCA_024206155.1 Aliivibrio sp. | reverse complement strand
CGTGACCCGGTTGATTTTCGCAAGCAGATCAATGGGCTTACCGCTATTGTCGAACTCGAAATGAAACAATCGCTCAATAAGGGTGCCCTATTTTTGTTTTGCAGCAAGCGACGCGATAAGTTGAAACTGCTGTATTGGGACAAAACAGGCTTCTGCCTGTGGTATAAGCGCCTTGAAAACGACAAGTTCAAATGGCCTAAAAAGCATGAGTTAGACACAATTAATATCAGCGGTGAACAGCTAGATTGGCTGCTAAGAGGCTTTGATATTAAGGCGATGAAAGCGCATAAATCTATCGAATTTGACTCGGTTTATCTCGATGATTGAGGTAAAATATCAGTATGAAAAACGCTGATGAATCCCAAGCAATTATCGATCTAAAACAACGCCTTGCTGCGCTGGAATCACAGCTTTCTTTAAACAAAATTATGCTCGAAAATAAAGAGCATAAAATACGGACACTAGAAGAATATATTCGCCATATGGTGCGACAGCGTTTTGCCTCATCAAGCGAGAAGGTGAGCGCTGATCAACTGAATTTATTCGATGAAGCGGAATTGTTAAGTGACGATAACGCATCAGCCGAAGCAGAAAGTACGCAGATTCCCGCGCATAAGCGTAAGAAAAAACGCGCCTCTATTCCCGCAGAATTACCCCGCACGGAAATCATTCATGACTTAAGTGATGCGGAAAAAGTGTGTCCCCACGATGGTACTGTATTGCGTCATTTTGGCAATGAAACGTCTGAGCAACTGGATTATATTCCCGCTAAAATGACCGTTTTACAGCACGTCCGCCGAAAATACACCTGCCCTTGCTGCAATAATTATATGGTCACTGCGAATAAGCCTGCACAGCCGATTGAAAAATCTATCGCGTCTCCTGGTTTATTAGCGCAGATAGCAGCACATAAATATTGTGATGCTTTGCCCTTGTACCGCCAAGCAGAGATGTTCAAGAGGTTTGGGGTTGATCTTAATCGTACCAGCTTAGCAAATTGGATGATTAAATGTGGTGCCCTAGTCCAGCCGCTGATCAACTTAATGTATGAGCGTGCTCGAGAAGACTCCCTGCTTTATATGGACGAAACGGTATTGCAAGTCCTTAAAGAAAACGGGCGATCTGCACAGCAACAAAGCCGCATGTGGGTTATGACCAATAATGAAGCGAGTACGCGTATCATTTTATTCCATTACAGCCCGACGCGTAAAACCTGCGAAGCTGAGTGGATGCTAGGGGATTTTAACGGTGCATTAATGACCGATGGCTATGCGGTTTACGATGCGGTGTGTAAAGAAAAGCAGTTAGATAACTTAGGCTGCTGGGCGCATGCACGACGTTATTTTAAAGAAGCACGTGATGCTCAAGGCAAAGAAAAAGCCGGCAAAGCCAATACGGCATTATCGTTTATTCAAAAGCTGTATCGCATCGAAAAGCGCAGTAAAAACTCATCGATAGACGAAAAATATCAAATAAGACAAACCCAAGCAGTGCCCTTACTCAAGCAGCTGCGCCAATGGTTAGATAAAATTATCGAACGACCAATCAATTCAGCTAAGCTGAAGAAAGCAGTGACCTATTTACATAATCAATGGCCAAAGCTCATCCGATATACGGAGAAAGGCGCGTGGCCGATTGATAATAATTCAGCAGAAAATGCAATTCGCCCCATGGTAGTCGGAAGAAAAAACTGGTTATTTGCAGCGACTGAAAAAGGCGCAAAGGCAAGTGCTAATCTGTACAGCTTAGTTGAAACAGCCAAAGCCAATAACGTTGAGCCGAGTTTTTATCTGAAGCAAGTGTTCCCAAAGTTACCGGCAGCAACTTGCGTTGAAGACATTGAGGCATTGTTACCTTGGAATATCAATAAGGCTGTTCGATAGGCGCTTACGACCTATTTACATAATCAATGGCCAAAGCTCATTCGATATACGGAGAAGGGCGCGTGGCCAATTGATAATAACGCG
>JAAGZR010000703.1 GCA_024206155.1 Aliivibrio sp. | reverse complement strand
GGACGCTAGAGCTCGATGGAGTAAACTTATTAGAAAGCGAAAAGCAACTGGAGAACCGTACGTCATGTTTAAAGGAAATACTAACAAAGCAAATCCAAAAGCATACAAAGACAACGCGTTAAAAGTACACATGACAAATATCTGTAGTGAGATTACATTACACACAGATGAAAGTCATAGCTTTGTTTGTTGTCTATCAAGTTTAAATATATCAAGATATGAAGAGTGGAAGAATACAAACCTTATATACGATGCTATTTGGTTCTTGGATGGAGTACTTGAAGAGTTTATACAGAAAGCGAAAGGTAAAGTTGGCTTTGCAAATTCAGTTAGATCAGCGGAAAAAGGTAGAGCGCTTGGCCTTGGCGTACTTGGCTGGCACACGTACCTACAAAAAAATGGAATACCCTTTGAGGGATTAACAGCACAATATGAAACTAGAAGAATATTTAGCCAGATTAAAATCGAATCTGAGCGAGCGAGTAGAGATCTCGCTGAACTTTATGGTGAACCTCTGTGGTGCGTTGG
>JAAGZR010000702.1 GCA_024206155.1 Aliivibrio sp. | reverse complement strand
TGATCTTCCCCTAACAATGTAGACATCTTTTATTTAGAAAATGAAGTATGATGAGAGGTGTTATGAGTAATAATAAATATCCCCAAGAATTTAAAGATGAAGCCGTTCGCCAAGTGGTCGATAAAGGCTATTCAGTGCCTGATGTTGCTAAACGCTTAGGTATTTCCGACAAGTCCCTATATTACTGGGTCAAGAAGACGAAAACACCAGCCAAAAGGTCAGCAGAGCAGGATGAGATCCGCAAGTTAAAAGCTGAGTTAAAACGCGTTACAGAAGAGCGGAATATATTAAAGGAAGCCGCCGCGTTCTTTGCAAACGAGTCAAGGAAAGATACGCGTTCATAAAATCACGACTCGAAGTCTACCGTGTTAAAGCAATGTGCCAGGCGTTAAATGTTCACCGTAGTGGTTTCTATGCTTGGCTCAAGCAACCACAGTCTAAACGTGAACAAGAGGACCTGAGACTGCTTGAGCATATCAAGGCAAGCTATATTGAGAGCGGTGGTGTTTATGGTAGTCCGCGTATTACTCATGAATTACGCAGCCAAGGTGAAAGTTGTGGTGAAAACCGTGTTGCTCGTCTGATGAAACAAGCCAAACTAAAAGCTAATATTGGGTATAAAAGACGGTACTTTAAGTCTACCGTGCCAGCACTAATTGCGGATAATCACCTTCAACAGCAATTTGTTGTAAGTGAGCCAGATACAGCTTGGGTAGCAGACATTACCTATATAAAGACCTATGAAGGTTGGCTGTACCTTGCTGTCGTGCTTGATTTGTTCTCACGAAAAATCATTGGTTGGTCGATGCAACCGAACATGAGTAAAGATATCGTAATTAAAGCGCTATTAATGGCTATTTGGCGCAGAAACCCAGAACATGAAGTGATAGTTCACAGCGACCAAGGTAGCCAATACGCGAGTTGTGACTACCGCGAGTTTTTAATAGCAAACGACTTAGTCCCTAGTATGAGTCGTCGAGGACATTGTTTAGATAATGCGGTAGTGAAGAGCTTTTTCCATTCACTAAAAACAGAACGAGTGAAGCGAAAAGTGTACGAGACTCGCAATGATGCTAGAGCAGATTTGTTTGATTACATTGAAATGTTCTACAATCGTAAGCGATTACATAGCCATCTTGGCCATGTGTCTCCTGAAGAGTATGAAAAACAGTATTTAACTGGGAGCTAAAAGTCTACAAAATCGGGGGAAGATCA
>JAAGZR010000701.1 GCA_024206155.1 Aliivibrio sp. | reverse complement strand
TTTCACTCCCCTCACTGGGGTACTTTTCACCTTTCCCTCACGGTACTTGTTCACTATCGATCTGTAAGTAGTATTTAGGATTAGAGGGTGGTCCCCCTAGATTCAGACAAAATATCACGTGTTCCGTCCTACTCAGGATACTACTAAAGCTATCGAAGATTTCGATTACGAGGGTTTCACTCTCTACGCCTCAACTTTCCAGCTGATTCATCTATCTTCTTTAGTCTTATGTTGTAGTCCTACAACCCCCAATGCAAGCATTGGGTTTGTCCTAATCCCATTTCGCTCGCCGCTACTATGGGAATCTCTTTTGATTTCTCTTCCTCTGGTTACTGAGATGTTTCACTTCACCAGGTTCGCCCCCTTTCGGGTAACATGATTCACACCATGCTGGGTTGCCCCATTCGGAAATCTTCGGATCAAAGTTTTTTGACAACTCCCCGAAGCTTATCGCAGTCTAATACGTCCTTCATCGCCTCTTACAGTCTAGGCATCCACCATTAGCCCTTAATAGCTTATTTAAAAATATCTAATCGAAATTAGACATTTAGTTGCAATTAAAGTTTAAATTGTAATCTTTCGATTACGGTTTTTAACATTATATGATTATTCCTTGACTACTATCTTATTAAATATACTAGGTATATATAATAATTTAGTTGTGTTCTATCTATATATTATTTCATTTACAAGTTAATGAATTTTTAGATAATAAAATTTTTTTGTTTTTATG
>JAAGZR010000113.1 GCA_024206155.1 Aliivibrio sp. | reverse complement strand
CATTGAATCGGCTGAGAAGTTTATTAATACGGCGGGGTCTGCTGCGGTATACGTAAATGCATCAACACGCTTTACTGATGGCGCTCAGTTTGGTTTAGGTGCAGAAGTTGCGGTATCAACTCAGAAGCTTCACGCACGTGGCCCTATGGGCTTAGAAGAGCTAACAAGCTATAAATGGGTTGGTAAAGCAGATTACCTAATTCGTAGTTAATCACTCTTCAATTAGCATCGACTAAATAAAAAGGTTGACGCCAAAACGTCAACCTTTTTTTCATTTCCTGAATCCTGAATCCTGAATCCTGAATCCTGAATTACTTAACTTCTTCGCCTTTAGCTTGAAGATCAGCATGGTAAGAAGAGCGAACAAAAGGTCCACAAGCAGCGTGAGTAAATCCAAGCTCTAGTGCAATTTCTTTTAACTCATCAAACTCAGTGGGTGGAACGTAGCGCTCAACAGGTAAGTGGTGGCGACTTGGTGCTAGGTATTGACCTAATGTCAGCATTGTTACACCATGAGCTCGTAAATCTTTTAAGACTTCAATGATTTCTTCTTTGGTTTCGCCTAATCCCATCATCACACCAGATTTTGTCGGAACTTTAGGGTGTTGTTCTTTGAATTTCTTCAATAGATCAAGAGACCATTGGTAGTTCGCGCCTGGGCGAACTTTACGATAAAGACGAGGAGCCGTTTCTAAGTTATGGTTGAAAACATCTGGTGGGTTATCGATCATTGCTTCTAATGCACGATCCATGCGACCACGGAAATCAGGTACTAAGGTTTCAATTCGGATTTCAGGATTTAGTTCACGGATTTCACGGTTACAATCTGCAAAGTGTTGTGCGCCGCCATCACGTAAATCATCACGGTCAACTGAAGTAATAACCACATACTTCAACTTCATATCTTGTATTGTTTTTGCTAATTTTTTTGGTTCTTCAGCTTCAGGAGCCACAGGACGACCATGGGCCACATCACAGAAAGGACAACGGCGAGTACAAATGGCACCTAAGATCATAAAGGTTGCAGTACCGTGATTAAAACATTCAGCTAAGTTAGGGCAAGACGCTTCTTCACAAACAGAATGAAGATTGTTTTTACGCATTGCAGATTTAATCTCATCAATACGCTTACTGCTTGATGGCAGTTTGATCTTCATCCAATCTGGCTTACGTAATACCTCTGTTTTTTTTGTTGGCATATTTTTAACTGGAATTAGTGCCATTTTATCGGCATCGCGGTATTTCACGCCTTTTTCCATTTGAATTGGCTTACTCATGATCGCTGCTTTCCGTTAAGTACTCGATATCTGTGTAATCAAGTAATGTTGTTAATTCTTTAATCAGTAGAGGATGAACATCTTCAACGTGTTCTGCTTTATTCTCTACCTTGCTATCATTTTTTAATAAGTCGTGCAGTTGTACCATTTCCATTCCAGCATAACCACAAGGGTTAATACGAAGAAAAGGGGATAGGTCCATATTTACATTTAGTGCTAATCCATGGAATGAGCATCCTTTTCGAATGCGTAATCCAAGTGAACATATCTTTTTATTATCGACATACACGCCGGGAGCATCAGGTCGTGCTGTAGACACAACACCAAATTGTTGCAGTGTATTTATTACCGTATTTTCAATGTGAGTAACTAATTCACGAACGCCTGTATTTTTACGGCGTAAGTTAATCAGAACATAAGCAACTAGTTGACCTGGTCCATGATAGGTGACTTGCCCACCACGGTCACTTTTTACTATTGGAATATCTCCAGCAGCAAGCACGTGTTCTTCTTTACCAGCTTGTCCTTGAGTAAATACAGGGTTATGTTCTACCAACCATACTTCGTCGGATGTATTTTCATCACGCTCATCAGTAAAAGTATGCATTGCTTTCCATACTGGTTCATAATCTTGTCGGCCAAGGTTTTTAACAACGAGACGCTTGTTCAATAGGATCACACTTGATTTGAAAATTTGCTCTAATGATAGCAAGGATAGAAAGGAAGGAATAGATAAGAAATGTAGGGGTATATCAAAAATAGCAGAAGGCGGGCATTATTTATCTCTAAAAAATGCCCAGTATCTGATTATAAAACCATACGAACGATTTCAATCTCAGCTAACTCTTTGTATAGCGTTTCTACTTGCTCAATAGATGTAGCAGTAATACTTACTGATACAGAGTGGTAGTTACCTTTGCCACTTGGTTTTACTGCTGGAGTATAATCGCCAGGTGCATGACGTTGAATTACCTCAAGAACAAGTTCAGGCAATTGTTCATGAGCAAGGCCAACGGCTTTATAAGTAAATTTACATGGGAATTCTAGAAGATCTTTTAGCTTTGATTGCTCTTGCATAACCGTTTCCAATCGAGAGTGGATAAATAGTAAGAAGGAATTTTACTGTGACCTAAGTCAGATAACAAGAGAAATAAAAAAAGGTAACCGAAGCCACCTTTTATCAATTGGTTACTCTGTTATTAGCTTAACCAGCCCTTGAACATTAATACGATGTAATCGATAAGACGGCTGAAGATACCACCTTCTTCAACATCATTTAATGCCAGCAGTGGGTATTCGGCAATATCTTTGCCATCAACTTGGTAGAAAAGCTTACCAACAATATCACCTTTGTAGATAGGCGCTTCAAGTGTTTTTTCTAATACAAAGCTTGCTGTCATTTTCTTCGCTTGGCCACGAGGAAGCGTTACATAAGTATCTTCACCAACACCTAGAGCGACTTCGTCAGTGTTACCCATCCACACTTTTTCATTTACGAATGTTTCGTTTGCTTTATGTGGAGATACTGTTTCGAAGAATCGGAAGCCGTAATTAAGCAGTTTCTTACTTTCTGCTTTACGTGCATTACTTGATTTAGTGCCCATAACTACAGCAATTAAACGCATTTTTCCTTCAGTAGCAGAGCTTACTAAGTTATAGCCAGCACCGTCAGTATGACCGGTTTTGATGCCATCAACATTCATGCTCTTATCCCATAACAGACCATTACGGTTGTATTGGGTAATACCATTGTAAGTGAATGATTTTTCTGAATATACACGATATTCTTCTGGTACATCACGGATTAATGCTTGTCCGATTAATGCCATATCATAAGGCGTAGAGTATAGATCATCGCTATCTAGACCGTGTACATTACCAAAATGGGTATTTTCAAGTTTTAATGTACGTCCCCAAGCGTTCATTAGATCCACAAAGGCATCTTCAGAACCAGCTACGTGTTCCGCCATAGCTACGCAAGCATCATTACCAGATTGAACGATGATACCCATGTTTAGGTCTCGAACTTTAACTGTGCTGCCAACTTCAATGAACATTTTTGAAGAACCAGGGAAGTTTTTAGCCCACGCATTTTTACTGATAACAACATCGTCATCCATCGAAATATTGCCACTTTCGATTTCTTGACCGATAACATAACTTGTCATCATTTTAGTTAAGCTTGCTGGGTTCATTCGCTCATTCATGTTCTTTTCAGCAAGAACTTTACCTGAGTGATAATCCATCAATACATAACCCTTTGCTGCAATTTGCGGAGCGTTCGGGATGACGGCTGGTGCAGCAACTGCAACGCTAGAGCCAATAATAAAGCTGGATAAAATAATTCGTTTTAACTGTTTCGCTGATTTTTTCATAATAATAACTTTTGCACTGTGAGGTAGTGAAACTGCATACATAATAGCAGATTTGAATATCATGACCAGATGTGTAATTAAATAACTGATTTTATATAAAAAGATAGCTAATAAAATGCATGGGATACGAAAGTATATTAAAACCTATCTTATTGTTATATAAAGACAATGGTGCATTTGATTAGTTCAACTAATATTTGCATTGTAAATGAGGGTAGATATCTGGTTACAATATTTACGTAACACTGACATTTAAGCTCATTATTTTTTTGCTTCTTGAAGAATAAACGCAGATGAATAGCGACTGTTTTTTGCTTTTAACAGGGTACTATCGGCAAAATCACGATCAAGAAATGGTCCTAAACGAACCCGAAATACGGAATCAGATTTTACGATGTTGGTGGGAGCATCAAATTGCTTTTGTAATTGTAAAGCTGCTTTTTTTGCGCTGTCTTCATTTTTTACAGCAACCATCTGAATATGATATTGGTTTGGAACTATGGCATGCCAATGCTGAGGGTTGGTTGGCTTTTCAACCGAAATATATTCAATTTTTACATTTGCTGTTCCTGTTTTAATCACATCAAGTTTTGTGGCAGCGGCAAAACTTAAATCAATAATACGCCCGTCATGAAATGGCCCTCTATCATTTACTCTGACAATCGCTGTCTTGCCGTTATCTTTGTTCGTAACTTTGACATAACTTGGGATAGGCAGTGTTTTATGGGCTGCACTCATTGAGTACATATCATATACCTCTCCATTAGAGGTTTTGTGGCCGTGGAATTTCTTACCATACCAAGAACTTATGCCCTCTTGAGTAAAGCCTTTTAGCTCTTTTACGATAGAGTAATCTTTACCTAAGAGCGTATAGTCTTTATTGCCTGAAAGGCTTTTAGGCTCATAGCGAGGGTGAGCATCTTCAATGTGGTTAACTGATATTGGCGAGTTAGGTGCGGTATCACTGTCAATTTGGTAACGACCAGCATTGGGCTCTTCTTGATTTACTGGTGGCTCAGAAGCACAACCTACTAATATAAGAGAGATAGTAAATAACAGAATACGCATTAATTAACCTTGGAGTGAACATTTTTATGAGTATGGATTGACATTAATATACCGAAGCCGGCCATTAAGGTAACCATGGAAGTACCACCATAGCTTACAAGAGGAAGTGGAACGCCAACGACAGGTAAAATACCACTTACCATACCAATATTTACAAATATATAGACGAAGAAACTTAAGACAACACTGCCCCCCACCATTCGGCCAAAGGCTGTTTGAGCTTTACTTGCTAAAAAGAGCCCGCGACCAATGATGAATAAATAAATGAATAAAAGGGTGATAACACCAATCAAGCCCCATTCTTCAGCAATTACAGCAAAAATAAAGTCGGTGTGCCGTTCAGGAATAAATTCTAATTGAGACTGTGTTCCGTGAAGCCACCCTTTACCTACTAAACCACCAGAACCGATTGCAATTTTAGATTGGATAATATGATACCCTGCACCGAGTGGGTCGGACTCTGGGTTAAATAAGGTTTGCACTCGAACTTTCTGATAAGGTCGCATTAAAAAGAACCACAGGATAGGAATGAATGCGCCTACGGCTATAGCGGCTGCTGAAATTATTTTCCAGCTAATTCCCGCTAAGAAAATAACAAAAATACCTGATGCTGCAATCAAAATTGATGTACCTAAATCAGGTTGTTTGGCAATCATGATTGTTGGGATAAACACCATTAACAATGCGAAAAATAGTGTTTTAATTTTGGGTGGAAGAGGTTGATTACCAATATAGCGAGCAACCATTAAAGGGACGGCTAGCTTAATAAGTTCTGAGGGCTGAAAACGAACAAACCCGAAATTAAGCCATCGCTGTGCCCCTTTAGAGGCTTCACCAAAAAAAAGCACACCAAGTAATAAAATAATACCAAGGGTGAATAAATAGGGAGCTGCAGCTTCATAAGCTCTTGGCGATATTTGAGCTAAAAGCAGCATGACTCCAAGTGACAATAGCATTCGCATTGCTTGCTTATCCATCATTAATAGACTTTGACCACTGGCGCTATACATTATAACTAATGCTGCAGCCATAAGGGTTAATATCCCCAAAAGTAGGGGTAAATCTAAATGAAAACGGTGGAAAAAATTACGATTCTTTCCTGAAGCAATATCAACTCTCATTACTTTTTAGTCACCTCTTCTGATTTTGGCAATAATACATAATCAAATACATTCCTTGCAATTGGTCCGCCCTGACTTGAACCACCCCCGCCATTTTCAAGAACAAGAGACACAATGACTTTTGGATCTTTTGCTGGAGCAAAGCCGGTAAATAGAGCGTGATCTCTTAAGTGTTCAGCTATTTCGTCGGCGTTATACTCTTGATCTTCTTTTAATCCAAAGACCTGAGATGTACCTGATTTACCAGCGCTCACATAAGGAGTTCCAGCAAAAGCACGCCTTGCTGTCCCCATTCGGCCATTATTAACCAGAACCATGCCATCAATGGCTAATTGCCAATAGCTATCTTTTACCCCAGAGATTGGTGGATACGGCTCAGGTTCAAAAGGCATTTCATGCTGGCTATCAATAATTGCTTTTAGCAAATGAGGCGCTTGTACTTTACCGTGATTGGTAAGTACTGCTGTCGCTTTGGCAATTTGCATTGGCGTTGCTGTCCAATATCCTTGACCGATGCCTACCGGAATTGTATCGCCTTGATACCAAGGGGTTCTAAAGCGAGCCTCTTTCCAATCGCGAGTGGGCATATTGGCTTTACTTTCTTCATGAATATCGATACCTGTGTAATCACCAAACCCAAACTTCATCATCCACGTTGAAAGTTTATCGATCCCCATATCAAAAGAAATCTGATAGAAAAAAGTATCTACAGATTCTTCAATTGATTGCTTTAAGTTAACCGTTCCATGCCCCCAGCGTTTCCAGTCTCTAAATGGTTTGGTTTTAGAATTAGGAATACGCCAATACCCTGGATCATTACGAGTCGTTTCGGTGGTTACTATTTTTTCTTGCAATGCTGAAACGGCAATAAATGGCTTTACTGTAGAAGCGGGTGGATAAATGCCTAAAGTACTTCGGTTTACTAGTGGGCGATCTGGGTTATTTAATAATGAATTATAATTTTTACTAGAAATACCATGCACAAATAAGTTTGGGTCATAGCTAGGGCTTGATACCAT
>JAAGZR010000700.1 GCA_024206155.1 Aliivibrio sp. | reverse complement strand
GGCGATAAAATACCACTGGTAAAACTTGTTTGTAATGGATAAAGGTTCATTATCTGGCTCTTGCTCCTATCAATACATTAGAGCGCAATACTTTTGTGCGTCCGGTCATACCATCACTAGCAGCTGCCTCATCAACTAGAATTTTATACTCGCTAAGCAAGTCTAGTTTTAGCTGTCTGCTTGCTGCGATAGGTATTGCCAGCCGTGAACCAAGGTTAGCAGCCAAAGCTGTTATAAACGAATCAGTAAAGCGGTTAGGGTCTTCTACTTTTTCAATGTATTTAACCCACACTTGGCCGCTTGTGTCGGCGCTTATGTATTCGCCTTCCTGCTGCCATTGTAAATTATTGTGGGTATAGCGAGTATTTTTGTCACCTCGCTTGTTATCCCAAACTTCAATAATACGCGAACAATCATCAGGAACTTTAAAACTTGATTGAAAACCGAAAGCAGGTTCAATATCAGCAGACTCGGCAACTTCAATGCGTTTTGTGGCAAAGTTCCAATCTGCCGCCTCTAACACAAAACCTAAAGCATACGGGTAATGTAGCCGACAAAGGTCAGCACCTGTTGAGTTTTCTAGCGGATCAATAACATTGCTATCACCAACCAAGTTAAGAGCCAAATTCCAAATATCGACCATGCTAGCCATAGTTTATGCCTCTTTCTTTTCTTTAGCTTTCGCTCTAGTTTTCTTTTTAGGCAGAAAAGCCTCTACAGCTTCAACCTTGATTTTTAAAGTCAGGCTGATTTCTTTAGCGTCTTTGCCAGCTTCGTTTAACTTTTTAATCTGATTTTGATCAAGTTTGTTGACGCCTGTTTTGTAGCCGTCTGCTTTTTGTTTTGAAATAGGTTTCATTTAGTACCCCTTAATTCTTTTTACGTAAATTTATCCCCAGATTACAATCATAAACTGTAATTGATGCGGTATTTTCACTAGCAACCCAAACAGAGATTTTATCTCCACTTTCCAAGCCGTTTAAAAAGCCACCGCCTGAAATATTAGTTCTATCTTGCCCGTTGCTACCTCTCATACCTGTAGGTCTTTGACTAAAAATAAGCTGATTGCCTCTTTCAATACCAAAAATAAAACCAATATTATTTTGGTTAGTGTTACAGGATACATCTAACCAAGCGTGTGTGGAGTAGTAATCTCCGCCTTGACCTACAATTATCTCACTGTTGGATATTGTCAAAGACCCACTTGCTTCAATTTCAACAAATCCGGTTATCTTTTCAAAGCCTTTATAATCCCCACCCGTTAAAGGTTGCGGGCTATCTGGTGGCGTCAAGTCTTCGTTACCCGTACCTATCAACCCAGATATAACCAAAGGAATAGTTGAGCTGCCTTGCTTTTGTGTATAGCCAAGGGCGGCATAAGTATTCATTATATCGTTAAACTCATCAATCATAAGTGCGCCATTAAGAATTGGCTGTAATGTTTCATTTGCTTGGTTGGTTGGCGATATTGAATCTGCAACACCCTGTTTTGCAATCTGTGCATCAATACCTGCTTGCGCGTCTGTTCTGTTACTCATAATTTAACCCTTAAAACAAAATAACCCAACTAATGCCGGGTTATCTTTACTTATTTACGGTAATGCTTGGCGGTCGTTTTTAGCAACTCGCGGGGTTCTTTTCCCTGCCCTATTACCATCAGCATCTAATGATTTACCTAGGTATGCAGTAGGTAAGCCCGCTGCTAAATCACTTGATTGCCCTTTCGATGTGCCGTCTTCCATCCACCAAACCAAACCAGTTTTTAATGTGGTCGCTTCGATAGATACGTCTAACTCTGTTCTAACACCTACAATAGCCATGTTAACACCTCTTTAAATTGGGGCCAAAGAGAAAGGCTGAGGTCTAACCCCTCAGCCCCGTAACACGATTAAGCGTCAGCTAGTTTAAGGCGTACAATGTGTTCATCTTCAACACGTACAGCGCCCAAAGTTTGGAAACCGTATACACGCCACATGAAAGACTTGCTCGGATCTTCTGCAACACGAGTTGAAATGTCACGGTTTAATTGCATACCGATTGCTTTCTGTGTGTACGCTAGACAATCAACTTGACCAGCACTTGGAGATAACAAGCGAGTTGACACAATCCAGTCATAACCCAAGAAATTAGGTAGGTAGCCGTTACGCAATGCCATTGAATCGCCTTGGAAATCACCAGAAGTAACTTCAAGCAAACCAAGCAATGTACGGCGCTGGAATGGTGAAATGATTACGCACTTAGGCTCATCAGGGTCAATGTCATTGTCATAGAACTTTTGATCCATTTCATTAATAAGATCTAATGTAATAGGCGTACTATAGTCACCAACTTCTTGCGTAGTCGGGAACGTGTTTAAGTTACCGTCACCGTCTAAAGCATCGGCGGTTGCTGCTGCAATAATTACATCATCTTTGTTGCGGTTTGAACCCCAAGCAAGGTTTTGTGTAAGACTTGAAAGTGGATCAACAAGCATTTG
>JAAGZR010000699.1 GCA_024206155.1 Aliivibrio sp. | reverse complement strand
CTTCTAAGGAGGTGGTCGAAGGTTCGAATCCTTCAGGGCGTACCAAATTGGAAAAGCCGCATTAACCTTATGGTTAGTGCGGCTTTTTTCATTTCTTTCATATCATTTATCAATATGTTAGCGTTAGTTCATTGCACTGTTAATGGATTACTCTCATGTCTTTTTGGAATGCTTTTTCGATTACTACTCGTTACGCCGAATTACCTCGTAGCTTTTTTACTTATGTTCAACCGACACCGTTAGCAAATACACGTTGGGTTATATGGAACAGTAACCTTGCGGCACAGTTTGGTTTACCTGAAGATCCTGAGAGTAATACTGAGTTACTTCCTTCTTTTTCTGGCGAGAATGTTCCTGCTGTTTTTTCTCCACTAGCAATGAAATATGCAGGCCATCAATTTGGTGGATATAACCCTGATCTTGGTGATGGGCGAGGCTTATTACTTGCTGAAATTAAGGATAAAGAAGGAAATAGCTTTGATCTTCATTTAAAAGGTGCAGGGCTAACGCCTTATTCTCGTTCTGGTGATGGCCGAGCAGTACTTCGGTCTACTATTCGTGAATATTTGTGCAGTGAGGCTATGGCTGGATTAGGTATCCCTACAACACGAGCATTAGGGATGATGACGAGTGATACCCACGTTTTTAGAGAGGGCTATGAAACAGGAGCATTACTTATCCGAATGACTGAAACTCATATTCGATTTGGACATTTCGAACATCTGTTTTATTCAAATTTATTATCAGAGCAGAAATTATTGGCGGATAAGGTGATTGAGTGGCATTACCCTCAATGTGTAGCTAGAGATAAACCCTATGCAGCAATGTTTGATGAAATCGCAGACAAAACCGCTTATATGATTGCGCATTGGCAGGCTGTTGGGTTCGCTCATGGGGTAATGAACACAGATAACATGTCGATCATTGGGCAAACGTTTGACTATGGTCCATTTGGTTTTTTAGATGATTATGAACCGAGTTATATTTGTAATCATTCAGATTACCAAGGTCGTTATGCGTTTAATCAACAACCGAGAATAGGACTATGGAATCTATCGGCATTAGCCCATTCTCTTTCGTCATTGATTGAAAAATCAGACTTAGAATCCTCTTTAGAGAAGTATGAAACTCGCTTGGGTAATTATTTTAGTCAACTAATGAGAAATAAATTGGGGTTACTTTCTAAACAAGAAGGAGATAGCCGATTATTTGAGTCGATGTTTGAATTATTGTCACAAAACTCTGTAGATTACACACGGTTTATGAGGACGTTGTCTTATTTAGATAGTCAAGATAAGCAAACCGTGGTCGATTTGTTTTTAGATAGAGAAGCGGCAACACTCTGGGTTGATCTATATTTGGCACGATGTGAGAAAGAAGAGAAGAGTGCTGAAGTACGCTGTAAAGAGATGAGAAGGATAAACCCTAAATATATTCTTAGAAATTATCTTGCTCAGCAAGCCATAAATAAAGCGAAAGATGGTGATTATAGCGAAATTAAGACATTATCTATGTTGCTGGCCTCTCCCTTTGATGAGCATCCTAGGTTTGAATCTTACGCTCAATTACCACCTGAATGGGGAAAGAAAATGGAGATTAATTGTTCATCTTAACTCATTGTTAATTTAATTTTTTATACACAATATTGCATTAGCTTGAATTCGAAGTTTTATTCAAGCTATGAAACATAAAGTGAAGTAATTCATCCATTGCTGTTTTGCGATTATCCTCTGTGTTTGTGTAACCTTGAGCTAAGACACTCCAAGCAGAATTGATTTGGTTTGGTAGAAATACAGCAATAAATATACTGGCTTTATCCGCTTCATTTTCATTATCTAAAGGTTGTAAACCTGCCAGTAATCCTGTTTCATTTAAAATTTTCGTATCACTAATAGCACTCTCAATGCCAAGTCCATAGCCCACATAAAAGTCAGCAAGTGTAGGATTGCCTGTATAAATAAATCCTTTCTGTGTTAATTCATTTTTTAGTAACTTGATGAAGCGTTGTTCAGTATTGTTTTCATTTAATGTGCTATTTAAATAATTGGCATTGATATTAGGGTGCCAGGCAAATGTACGTTTGCCTGCGATGACATCATTAATGTTGCCAATAGTGACAAGATTCACAGTACTTTTTTCTTGATACGTTTCGGACACGCAGCCAGTAAGAAAAATGAGGAGTAAAAAAGACAATAAATATTTCAAAGTGATAACCTATTTGAAGGGAAGTTATAAGAGTTGGCGTTTTATGATTAAGATAGGTTCAAAAAAGGTGAGTATCATTACTCACCTTTAAGATAATTACTCAAGGTAAGGTTATTTAACCGCTTCACCTTCAAGTGGTTTAATTTCACTGGCGTGAAAACCTTTTGGCCCTTCGTGGATTTCGTAAGTAACAGATTGACCTGCTTTTAGTGTGCGGTATCCATCCATCTCAATAGTAGAATAGTGCGCAAAAATATCACCATCTTCACCTTCAGGACAAATGAAGCCAAACCCTTTGGCGTTATTGAACCATTTTACTGTACCTGTTGCCATGCTATACATCCCTCTGCATTTTTTAATTACCTAGCATAATATTTATCAATTAAGAATCTGCTTAATTCATAACCACTACTAATACACTCTATTAAATCTAAAGAGGGAGTCAAGAACATTTTGTTTACTTTATTAACATTTGCGCTCAATATCATTTTTGCGATTAACATAATTATCAGTAATAACAATGTAATAAATTAAAGTGGTGTTAACTAAAAAAAGGCTCTATTCTTTAATTTGTTATCGATGATTTTCTATTCAATTAATAGGAAATTAAGTGATAAAGACTCTAAATTGACATCTTTTGTTTGATGTAACTCTTCGTCTAGATTAGGCTCATTGTTAAGGGGATACGTTGACGTATCAGAAATGCTATTTAACTAATTAGTTGTCAACATGAGCAAATTATATGAATGGATTTCTCCTGATTCAGATGTACTCGAATTGGAGAAAACAGGACTAAAACCACCAGCAATGTATAAAGTGGTTTTAATTAATGATGACTACACTCCGATGGAGTTTGTTGTCGAAGTTTTAGATAAATTTTTTTCCATGGATTTGGAAAAAGCAACACAATTAATGTTAACCGTGCATTATGAAGGGAAAGCAGTATGTGGGATTTTTACTGCTGAAGTTGCTGAAACTAAAGTTACGCAAGTCAATACGTATTCGCGTGATAACGAGCACCCACTACTGTGTACAATGGAGCAAGTATAAGCTTGTTCGTTACACCATATTTTGGTGTTCTGGGAGGTTCCTATGCTAAATAAAGAATTAGAAGCGAGTTTAAACAGTGCGTTTGCTCGTGCACGAGAAAAACGTCATGAATTTATGACGGTAGAGCATTTATTACTGGCTCTATTAGAGAACCCATCAGCTCACGAAGCTCTTTTAGCGTGCCATGCAGATTTAAAAGCATTGGCAACTGAAATTGATGAATTCATAACACAAACAACACCTTTAATTCCTGCCGATGATGAAAGTCGAGAAACACAACCAACATTAAGTTTTCAACGAGTTCTCCAACGCGCTGTTTTTCATGTTCAATCATCTGGCCGTAGTGAAGTTACGGGTGCAAATGTTCTGGTTGCTATTTTTAGTGAGCAAGAGTCACATGCAGCATACCTCCTTAAAAAGAACGACATTAGTCGATTAGATATTGTTAATTATATCTCTCATGGTGCTCCTGAGCATCGCGATGAAAATGCAGAATTAAATAATGTTGAAACGGCAGTAGAATCAAGTTCAGAAGATAAATTAGAAAGTTTCGCAACGAACTTAAATCAAGTAGCGAAAAATGGGGGTATTGATCCTCTTATTGGACGTGATCAAGAGCTTGAACGCACAATTCAAGTGCTATGCCGTCGTCGTAAAAATAACCCACTACTTGTTGGTGAAGCGGGCGTTGGTAAAACAGCCATTGCTGAAGGACTTGCTTGGCGTATTGTTGAGGGCCAAGTTCCTGATGTAATTAAAGACTGCATTATTTATTCATTAGATATAGGTTCATTGCTTGCAGGAACTAAGTATCGTGGTGATTTTGAGAAACGCTTTAAAGCCATCTTAAAACAGCTTGAAAATGAAGAGCATGCGGTATTATTCATTGATGAAATTCATACGATTATCGGTGCGGGTGCGGCGTCAGGCGGGCAAGTGGATGCTGCTAACTTAATTAAGCCATTATTAAGTAGTGGTAAATTGCGTTGCATTGGCTCGACGACTTATCAAGAGCACAGCACTATTTTTGAAAAAGAGCGTGCATTGGCTCGTCGTTTCCAAAAAATCGATATTTTAGAACCATCGTTGGATGATACAACGAAGATCCTTATTGGATTGAAAAGCAAGTATGAGGAGCATCATGATGTTCGTTATACCAATAAAGCGCTTCGTGCTGCTGTTGAGTTATCAGCGAAATATATCAATGAACGTCATTTACCAGACAAAGCTATTGATGTTATTGATGAGGCCGGGGCTCGTTGTCGTTTAATACCGATCAGCCGTCGTAAAAAAACCATCAATGTGTCAGATATTGAGTCTATGGTAGCTAAGATGGCACGTATTCCAGAAAAATCCGTGTCTTCTAGTGATAAAGATGTTCTAAGAAAATTGGATGATAAACTGAAGATGTTGGTGTTTGGCCAAGATCAAGGTATTGATGCTTTATGTGAAGCGATTAAGCTAAGTCGAGCTGGTTTAGGTGCTGATAACAAACCTGTTGGTTCTTTCTTATTTGCAGGCCCTACAGGGGTTGGTAAAACAGAAGTGACGGTTCAGTTAGCCAAAGCGCTTGGTATTGAGCTTCTTCGTTTTGATATGTCTGAATACGGTGAGCGTCATACCGTCAGCCGCTTGATCGGTGCTCCCCCAGGTTATGTTGGTTATGAACAAGGTGGACTACTGACAGATGCGGTAATTAAACACCCTCATTCTGTTGTATTATTGGATGAACTTGAAAAGGCACATCCAGATGTATTTAACTTGTTACTTCAAGTAATGGATAACGGTACGTTAACAGATAACAACGGCCGTAAAGCGGATTTCCGAAATGTAATTTTCGTAATGACAACCAATGCAGGCGTTCAAGAAACGGTCAAGAAATCGATTGGTTTGATTCAACAAGATCACAGTACTGATGCGATGGCTGCGATTAAGAAAGTCTTTACACCAGAGTTTAGAAACCGTTTAGATAATATTATTTGGTTTGAACACTTAAGCAAAGATGTGATTTCACTTGTTGTTGAGAAATTCATTGTCGAGCTGCAGGTACAGCTAGATGCTCGTGGTGTGTCAATGGAAGTATCAAAAGAAGCGAAAGCATGGCTAGCTGAGAAAGGATACGACAAGGCCATGGGCGCACGTCCAATGGCTAGAGTTATCCAGGAAAACTTGAAAAAACCAATGGCAAATGAGCTTTTATTTGGTGAGTTAGTGGATGGTGGTACGGTTCGCGTTAAATTAAATAAAGGTGAATTAGCATTTGAATTTACCAGCGAAGCAGAAGTTGTGCATTAATTGATATCTAGATAATAAAAAACCCAGTCATTGACTGGGTTTTTTTATATTATTTTAAAGCAGACTGAAAATTAATCTGCTAAAAATGACAAATTAACGAGCACGGAAGACGATACGGCCTTTAGATAAATCGTAAGGAGTCATTTCAACTGTTACTTTGTCACCAGTAAGAATACGAATGTAGTTTTTACGCATTTTACCTGAGATGTGAGCTGTAACAACGTGACCGTTTTCTAATTCTACGCGAAACATTGTGTTTGGCAGAGTATCTAGAACCGTGCCTTGTAGTTCAATTGCGTCTTCTTTTGCCATTGAATCCTCTTTAATATAGATAGCTTTGGCTGATTTTCAAGCGGCTAATAATGCCCTTAAAAATGATGTATGTAAAGTTTGGTGGGCATTTTACCCTTGCCAGACCATATTTACTAGCTTTTGGTTAGGTTTATATCGATCTTTATATTTCATCGCTGGGCAATCGTCTATTTGATAACCAGGATAAAGCCAGTTCTTATTGAGCTCAATGCATAATTTTAACTGAATGAGTATAGATACGGTTCCAAGAGAAAGTGGGTGTAGAGGCTCGAAGAAGGTATACATAGCACTGATAGAGTCGTTAAGTATGTCTGTGACAGCAATAGCAATTAACGTGTCATTTTCATAAATATGAAGAAAGTGGTTTGGTAACCACTCGGCATGAGAAAATTCAAAGAATTGGCCTTTGTTTGCTGGGAACATACTGCCAGTTTGGTGGCGAGTACTGATGTATCTGTCATATAGCTCGAACCATTCTTCATCCATCTCATTTTTTAGCTTATAAGTGAATGACGATATTTTATTTAATATACGCTTTTGACTTTTGCTAGGCGCAAATTCCTTAGCATTGATGCGTAGAGGTTGGCAAGCGTTACAGGCATTGCACATTGGCTTATAAATCGTACCTCCACTACGTCTAAACCCTAAACGAATAAGCGCCTGATAACCAAGAGGAGAATGCAGTTCTTGCTCCATCGCTACACCTAATCGTTCTTGTTGCCCCGGAAGATAGCTGCAAGTGCCTTCCGAAGTAAGTCCGACTTGAAGAGAAAATTTACTCATGGCTACGGTTTATTCCCTATTGATTGTGGAGCATAACAGCTTGGTGCGACTAATTTGTCGGTAAGCTCTTCTAGTTTCATTTTAAATTCAGAGCGATTCATTTCAGTAGCCCCTAAACTTTCGAGGTGAGGGTTCATCATTTGGCAGTCAATCAGTTCACCACCGGCTGCGGCAAAATGCTCACAAAATTTCCATAGTGCGATTTTTGAAGCGTTCGTTTTTAATGAGAACATAGATTCGCCACAAAATACTTGGCCAATTTGAAGTCCGTATAATCCACCAATCAGTGTTTCATTCTCCCATACTTCAACAGAGTGACAATAACCTAATGTTGCTAGTCGTTTATACGCAAAGATCATTTCAGGCATTATCCAAGTTTCTTTGGGGCCTCTTGTTGATGCACATAATTCAATGATCTGTTCAGTTACTGTATTTATGGTGACGTGATAGTTGGATTTACGAAAATACTTTTTAAGACTCTTAGATGGCGTGAATCGACGAGGTAAAAAGACACCTCGAATCGAAGGGCTCCACCATAAAATAGGGTCGCCTTCGCTATACCAAGGGAAAATACCGTGTTGGTAAGCATTGATAAGACGATTGGCAGATAAATCGCCTCCCATTGCAAGTAATCCATCAGGATCAGTTAATGCACTTTCTATTGGGGGAAAAGCGCTGTGCATATCGGAATCAAGTTGTTGTAAATATATAGTCATAAATAAAAGAAATAAGTATTCATTATTTTTAAGTAAAGAGACGACATTGCCTCTGGTACAACGCTTTGGTTTTCGTTACTCTGAAGGAATGAAGAATAACAAAAAATAACAATGAAAGCTGAAACAGCTATGTCATCATGAGGTAAAATACCGAGCATAGCGTTATTATTTATTTGTATAGGAATTTTTACATAAACATGGAAAGCTTAACTCTTCAACCAATTTCAAAAATTGATGGTCAAATAAACCTACCTGGCTCAAAAAGTGTGTCCAATCGTGCATTGTTACTGGCGGCGTTGGCGTCTGGAAAAACAAAGCTAACCAACTTGCTTGATAGTGATGATATTCGTCATATGCTTAATGCGTTAAAGGCACTTGGTGTTGAATATACATTATCTGAAGATAAAACAGTTTGTGAAGTAACAGGCTTAGGCCGTGCTTTTGAACCCAATGAGGCATTAGAATTGTTTCTTGGTAATGCAGGAACGGCAATGCGTCCATTAGCGGCAGCGTTATGCTTAGGTAGAGGTGAGTTTGTCCTTACTGGTGAGCCTCGTATGAAAGAGCGTCCAATTGGACATCTTGTCACGGCATTAAAAGCTGCTGGTGCAAACGTTGAATATTTAGAAAATGAAAATTATCCACCGTTAAAAATTAAAGGCACGGGTCTTAGTGGAGGAACGGTTGATATTGATGGTTCTATCTCAAGCCAATTTTTAACTGCTTTTTTAATGGCAGCACCATTATCAACGCAAGAGACAACCATTAATATTATTGGTGACTTGGTTTCAAAACCTTATATAGATATCACTTTGGATATAATGGCGACGTTTGGGGTTGAGATTGAAAATCAAAATTACCAAACTTTTGTTGTGCCAGCGAATCAAACGTATGTCGCCCCAGGTGACTTTCTTGTGGAAGGTGATGCATCGTCTGCTTCTTATTTCCTTGCTGCTGCTGCCATTAAAGGTGGTGAAGTGAAAGTAACTGGTATTGGTAAAAATAGCATTCAAGGTGATGTGCAATTTGCTGATGCATTAGCGGCAATGGGAGCCAATATTGAATGGGGTGATGATTATGTTATTGCTCGCAAAGGTGAACTAAAAGCGGTGGATATGGATTTTAATCATATTCCTGATGCAGCAATGACGATTGCAACTACTGCATTATTTGCAAAAGGAACGACCTCTATTCGTAACGTTTATAATTGGCGTGTAAAAGAGACAGATCGTTTAGCTGCAATGGCAACTGAATTAAGAAAAGTAGGGGCTGAAGTTGAGGAGGGTGAGGATTATATTACGATCACACCGCCTACATCATTAGCACATGCAGCGATTGATACTTATGATGATCACCGTATGGCGATGTGTTTTTCGCTTGTGGCATTAAGTGGTACGCCAGTCACTATTAACGATCCTGGCTGCACATCAAAAACGTTTCCAGACTATTTTGATAAATTAAAAGAACTGAGTGTTTAATTAATTATCAATCAACAAGTTTAAGATTTGTCGATACTAGCCCTGTGTAAAACATAGGGCTTTTTTAGTTTTTAATAATCTGGAGTATATAAATAATCTGACTTGGGTATAATGCGCCCGTAGAAACCAATCACAATAAATAATTGGAGAACTCCATGACAACTCATTCACCAGTCGTTACTGTTGATGGTCCAAGTGGAGCAGGTAAAGGCACATTGTGTATGTTACTTGCAGAAAAGCTAGGTTATAACTTATTAGATTCCGGTGCAATTTATCGTGTGTTAGCACTAGCAGCGATTCATCACGGAGTAGATTTAAACTCAGAAGATGGCCTTGTTCCTTTAGCCGCTAACTTAGATGTACAATTCAAAGCGGAAGGCGATCTTGTTAAAGTGATTCTTGAAGGTGAAGACGTTTCAGCTGAACTTCGTAAAGAAGAAACTGGAATGGCAGCCTCAAAAGTCGCAGCATTACCACAAGTACGTGAAGCATTATTACGTCGCCAACGTGCATTTTCTTCTCAACCTGGCTTAATTGCTGATGGTCGAGATATGGGCACTGTGGTGTTTCCAAGTGCTGAGGTTAAGATATTTTTAGATGCAAGTGCAGAAGAACGTGCTAATCGCCGTATGAAGCAGTTGCAACAGAAGGGGTTAGATGTTAGATTTGACCGACTTTTAAGCGAAATTCAAGAACGTGATGATCGAGACCGCAATAGAGCTGTCGCGCCATTACGTCCTGCAGAAGACGCTTTGGTATTAGATTCAACATCAATGAATATTGATGAAGTAGTCGCGCAAGCCATTACTTTTATTGAATCTAAGCTATAATGTAAACTCAGTTAGTTGCAAGGATGATAACTAACCTTACTATCAACCCCATGCGGTAGGATACCCATGGACGTTTAATATTGAAGATCAAATTAATGACTGAATCTTTTGCTCAACTCTTTGAAGAGTTTCTATCTGAAACTGAATTCCAACAAGGCAGCATCGTTAAAGGTACTGTAGTAGCTATCGAGAACGGTTTCGTTCTTGTTGACGCTGGCCTTAAGTCTGAAGCAGCTATCCCAGCTGAACAATTCAAGAACGCTGCTGGCGAACTTGAAGTTGAAGTTGGTTCTGAAGTAGACGTTGCTCTTGACGCTGTTGAAGACGGTTTCGGCGAAACTCAACTTTCTCGTGAGAAAGCGAAGCGTCACGAAGCTTGGATCCAACTTGAAAAAGCATACGAAGATGCTGAAACAGTTATGGGTGTTATTAACGGTAAAGTTAAAGGCGGCTTCACAGTTGAACTTAACGGTATCCGTGCATTCCTACCTGGTTCTCTTGTTGATGTACGTCCAGTACGTGACACTCTGCACCTTGAAGGCAAAGAGCTAGAGTTCAAAGTAATCAAACTTGACCAAAAGCGTAACAACGTTGTTGTTTCACGTCGTGCTGTTATCGAATCTGAAAACAGTGTTGAGCGTGACGAGTTACTTGCTTCTCTACAAGAAGGCATGGAAGTTAAAGGTATCGTTAAGAACCTTACTGACTACGGCGCATTCGTTGATCTTGGCGGTGTTGACGGTCTTCTACACATCACTGACATGGCTTGGAAGCGTGTTAAGCACCCTTCTGAAATCGTTAATGTTGGCGATGAAATCAACGTTAAAGTGCTTAAGTTTGACCGTGAGCGCACTCGCGTATCTCTAGGTCTTAAGCAACTTGGCGAAGATCCATGGGTTGCTATCGCTAAGCGTTACCCAGAAAGCACTAAGCTTACTGGTCGCGTAACTAACCTAACTGATTACGGCTGCTTCGTTGAAATCGAAGAAGGCGTTGAAGGTCTAGTTCACGTTTCTGAAATGGATTGGACTAACAAAAACATTCACCCATCTAAAGTTGTTAACGTGGGTGACGAAGTTGAAGTTATGGTTCTTGACATCGATGAAGAGCGTCGTCGTATCTCTCTCGGTGTTAAGCAGTGTACGCAAAACCCATGGGATGCGTTCGCCGGTCAATTTGCTAAAGGCGAGAAGGTGAATGGCGTTATCAAGTCTATCACCGACTTCGGTATCTTCATCGGCCTAGACGGCAATATCGATGGTCTGGTACACCTTTCTGATCTTTCTTGGAACGAAGCCGGCGAAGAAGCTGTGCGCAAGTACAAGAAAGGCGATGAGATCGAAACCACTATTCTTTCTATCGACCCAGAGCGTGAGCGTATCTCGCTTGGCATTAAGCAGCTAGACAGCGATCCATTCGCTGAATACGTTGCTGAACATGACAAAGGCGCAATCGTAAACGGTACAGTTAAAGAAGTTGATGCTAAAGGCGCTGTTGTTGTCCTAGCTGACGAAGTGGAAGGCACGCTTCGCGCTTCAGAAATAAGCCGTGACAAGGTAGAGGACGCGCGTAACGCACTGAAAGAAGGTGAGACTGTTGAAGTACTCATTCTTAGTGTTGATCGTAAGAATCGCGCTCTTACGCTTTCTATCAAAGGCAAAGACGCCGCTGAAGAAAAAGAAGCGATCAAATCGTTGAAGACTGAAGACTCTGTTGCTCCTGCAACACTGGGTGATTTGATCAAGGCGCAGATGCAGAGCCAAGACAAGTAATTCTATTTGGAATAACTTACTTGAATTAAAAACGGGGCTATAAGCCCCGTTTTTTGTGCTCGTCTATTATGGGTATATTGTTGAAAAAGAGGAAAATGTCACGCAATAATCGCTACAACTCAATTTTTAGTCCTATAATGAAAACATAGTTTTTGCACTAGGTAGTATGTAACGACTATGGTTAGTTAAAACTGGTGTATATATTCAGAGTAGCGTTTAAGCTGCTATTTTATTTGCGAATTTTAACGCCATTATAAGCGTATTTTTGTTCGGGAAGGTGGTATGACAAAATCAGAGTTAATTGAGCGTATTGCTGAAAAACAGCCTCAGTTACCCATTAAAGAAATTGAGTTGGCAGTCAAGGTCATGCTAGAGCAGATGTCGTGCTCGCTATCGGGCGGTGACCGTATCGAAATCAGAGGTTTTGGTAGTTTTTGTCTACATTATCGTGCGCCGCGCAAAGGTCGCAATCCGAAGACCGGTGAGTCGGTGGATTTGACAGGTAAATATGTACCGCATTTCAAGCCGGGCAAGCAACTCCGCGAACGTGTTGATCAGTCAGCGGCAAGATTTCGCTGAATTAGCACACTCGATTTTCTGTAGTAGAAGTCAAGGTCGCCAGTGCGGCCTTTTTTATTGCACATAGATTGCTTAGGCGTTATCTTCAAGCTAGGTTTTTCACATTGAAGTCACTATGCGTATTTTAAAACAGTTAGCTACAGTCATCATTGTTATTGCGGTCGTGTTCATTGCCTTACTTTTTTTGGTCGAGAACGATACACCGCTCACTATCGATTGGTTTTTCGCTCAGACGGCGCTAAGTACCGGAACGTGGTTGCTACTGTCGTTTGTGGTCGGTGCTCTCATCGGTCTACTCTCGGCGTCAACGCTGTTTCTCCGTCTGCTTAATTCTAAAAGACAACTCAAGAAGGCGCTGTCAAAATCTGAGTTGGCGTTAGAGCAATTGCGTCATTCGTCGATGAGCCGCTAGCCAATGCCCGACTTTTTACTGCTTATATTGTTAGTAGTGGCTATTTTTGTCGGCTGGCTTCTTGGGCGCAAACATAAAAATACGCCGCACAATCTCCCCAGTGGTTCTACTATTCCCACCAGCTATTATCGTAGCTTAAACCTCATTATTAGTGATTCCGATTCCGATGAGGCCGTCGATAGTTTTATTGAAGCCTTTGAAGTCACCTCGACCACGCTGCCGACGCACCTTTCAATGGGGGATTTGCTGCGTAATCGGGGTGATGTAGACGGTGCTATTAGGATTCACCAAAACCTGTTAGCCCGTCCTTCGCTGATGAAACGAGAACAGGATGAGGCGCATTTGGCGCTGGCTAAAGATTATGCTCAGGCTGGGTTATTGGATAGAGCTGAGTCGCTACTTGGCGATATGATTGATAAGCAGAGTGAATTGTCGACGACGGCTCTCAACCAGTTAGTGTCGATTTATCAAGAGCAGCGTGATTGGCAGTTGGCCATCGACACTGGATTGAAGCTGACCCCGCGTCGTTTACTGCGCTCCAAGCAGACTCAGGCTACCCCGCTGGCGGTGGCGATGGGGCATTACTGCTGTGAGCTGGCAGAGCAAAAGATAGCCGAGAATGAATGGCGCAAGGTGCGTGCTTTGCTGAAGCAGGCGTTGGAGTTCGACCGCAACTCGGTAAGGGCTAGCTTGATTTGGGGGCGATTGGATATCAACGCTGGTCGCTACAGTCAGGCAATTAAAATATTGGCCTCGATTGAGAATCAAGAACCACTGTTTATGAATGAGGCAATCTCTATGATTGCTCATTGTTATCAGCAGCTCGATGATGTTAATGGTTTTATTGTCTATGCAGAAACGCTGTTGCAGAGAAGGCCTTTAACCTCAGTATTAATTGAGTTGGTCTGGGCGATTCAGTCTCGCGACGGTGAGGAGCAAGCGGAGAAATTATTAGTGCATGCAATGATGGAGAGGCCTACGTTGCACGGCTTGGTTCAATTGGTCGACTTACATCAATCCCATGCCTCTGATAGCGAATTGCCTAATCTGGCCTTGTTAAAAGGTCTGCTGGATAGTTTGTTAGCCAACAAGCCGCTGTATCGCTGTCGTGAATGTGGTTTTTCCGGCCAGCAATTGCACTGGCTGTGTCCATCGTGTAAGGGCTGGGGAGTCGTTGCGCCGGTAATTGGTGTAGAGGGGCAATAATCTATTGCCGATTAAGTATTATTTTGTTTTTTTGGAGTGTATCTGTGAGTGATCCTAAAATTATTGTCGCCCTTGATTATCCGACAGCAGATGCGGCTCTTGAGATGGCCGATCAGTTGCCGGCAGAGCTATGTCGTTTAAAAGTCGGTAAAGAGCTGTTTACTGCCGCCGGTCCGGCCTTGGTTGAGGCGCTGGTAAAGAAAAACTTTGAT
>JAAGZR010000698.1 GCA_024206155.1 Aliivibrio sp. | reverse complement strand
TGCATTAACTCACTGTCGATATCGGCAATAGTTAAGTTAAGCGATTCACTTAAGCGTAAACCTAAGCTATAGGTAGTGAGGTAAAAGACCTGATAGCGAAATTTACGGGTGGTATTGATAATGCTGTTAAGCGTTGATGCACTATTGTGTTTGGCTTCCGGCGTCATTCGCGTATAACGCGCTGTTGTTTTTGGGCTGGCATGACCTAAAAACACTTGAATAGCACGTAAACTCAACCCGTGCTCAATTAGGTGTGTTGCAATGGAATGGCGCAGGGTATGGACATGCACATTCTTGCTAATACCGCAGTCTTTGGCGACAATTTTAATGGTCTTTTGTATGCCACCTCTGTCCATCACCCAAGGTTTAGCGGGGTCATTCTTAGGGTCAGCTCTGCCAGGAAACAGTAAACTAGGATGGCGGTGAGTTTGCCAATAGCGGCGCAAAGCCAATAAGGTTACTTGTGGTAAAGGCACTAATCGGTCACTTTTAGATTTAGTATTACGCACATGCAC
>JAAGZR010000697.1 GCA_024206155.1 Aliivibrio sp. | reverse complement strand
TATCAATATTGTAGAATACTTTTTCAGCACCCTTATATAATTTAAAGTTCTTTCTTCCATCGCGGTATTTAATATTAATTAAATCACCACCCATAAAATAATTGAACTTTATCGTGTTCTCGGCTTTGCCGGTTTGTGGCATATATTCAGAGCCCTCACCGACCCGAAGATCGGTAAGAGTTTTCTGAGATATACCTCTTGATTTAAACCATTCAACAACTTTACTGTCTGGTGGTTTTACAACCTTATCTTTAGGTCGTTCATACACTCTTTCAGTTTCACCTTTACGTTTATACGTATGCAGTTGAAAAGTTGTATTACAGTTGTGACAAGTACCGAGACCCCGTTCCCAATCATAAGACGCACATTTCTTTTTCTTATTTTCAGGTTTTCTAGTGTGAGAACAAACAGGGCATATACCCTGCTTTTTGCCTTCTTCTAGCTTATGTTGATTGAACTCGTCAATAACAAATCCATTGATCTCAATTGTCTGCATTTAATTTAATTTAAAATGGTAAATCATCAGCTACCGCTTGAGCAGCAGCAGGTTGTGCAGGTGCAGGCCCACCATCTCGGGGCGCAGCAG
>JAAGZR010000696.1 GCA_024206155.1 Aliivibrio sp. | reverse complement strand
TGTCGCCCATATTAAAGATGATGTAGCAGCAAATGTGTCAGCGGAGGACTATATTTATGGCGGATCAGGCTCAGGAATACCCACAAGTAGGCTTGTCGACAATCGCGCACCTATAGGGCTTAACGGAATATTAATGAGTGCAGGCGATACTATCGCTGTGTCAAGCTCAGCTAACGCCGTAGCGGTACAGGTTAACGGTGTTGAGGGGGATGCGTAATGGCTGATAACATACCTTTCAAACCATCCGGTGGCGGCTCTTTTGTTCCTTATACTGGGATATCCGTAACCTCAACACCTTCAGGTGTTTCAGGTGATGTATACGACATAACCCCAGCAACAGGAAATACACTAAGAATTCTTAGGCTGAGTACAGGAAATACAAGCGTCGAATTAGGCATGACAGTAACAATTACCAACAATAACGGCACCCAAGACCTTATAACCAACGACGAGTTAGAAGAAAACCAGCCGACCAACGGTTTTTTTATAGGTCAATTGGGTCCGTTGAACCTAGACGTTGTTCAAAAAAGCCTGCCTTTTGTTGACTGCCAAAGAATAGTAGTAACGAAGGTTGCTGGAAATACGGCCCAGCCAATAGATATCTCATATGTAGAAGGTAGATTCGAATGATTGAAGTTTTTGAGAATGGTGAATGGGTAGAAAAACAACCAGAGCACAAAGATAAATACAGAAAGACAGAAAGTAGATCTGTAATTATCTCCTATTGGAGAGACTTTGACGAAGAGCCAAAAGAGGTTGCAGAATAGTTCGCAACACCCCTCTAAACTAGGAATCGAGGGGTGTTACTTGCGGGTCATTACTCCGCCAAAATTTTCACGTTCTCACTATCGTATTTGATAGCAGTTATTTTCTGGTTTAAATCATTTAGCCATTGGTCTGGCTTTTCTTCTTCGCTACCACCACCGCAAGAGGTTAAACTACTTAAACACAATAGTATTATTAGACGCATCATAATATAACCTATGATTTACAGAGTACGTTAAATAACCCTCCCAGTCGGAAGGGATGATGTCAGGATCTAGATTACTGCAGGTCTCATCTAGCTTGTTATTGGCAGTAATTATAAACTTATCAATAAACTCGTCAACGGTCTCATTAGCTTTTATAATTCCATCGTACTCTCGGTTTACTGTCCATCCCCAATTTCCATTATCCTTTTTAATGTTAAGCACTAAGACGCCTTCTTCTTGATAGTGATGAATACGCCACTCTTCACCACAAGCTTCAAACTCTAAAGCTGACACTGGTAAAGACAACAATAAAAACAACGTTAGAAATATTTTCTTCATGATTTATCCTCTCGTTTAAAATCAACTAACAGTTTAACATTTTCGATCTATAAAAACATAGACCAGCCAATCAAGCCAATGACAACAATAACAAAGAACAGCACGCCGTTAAGTGCTATATGCTTTCGTAGGCTTTTATTGGATCCCCTTAATGACTCAGACAAATCATTAATAATATGCTCGTCTTGCTTACTCATATCACCCAACCCCACCAAAACACCAATCTATAATCTTATCAGCTAAAGTCTTTTTACGCTCCTCATAAGTCCATGAGTTCAAAGCCTCTTCAGCCTCTGTTGTTAGTTTAGATTTTCTTTTGCAGCTACTATGAATATACTGACCCTTTCGGATACGTGTTTTACTCTTACCGATATTGATAGTATTGCGGCATAAGTAGCATTTTAAGCCCCTAGTATTGTTTATCATTACTTATCCTTAAATTTAATCGGTACACCTTTGTCATTCCAATAAAAAATCATTTGATCCATAAACTCTTTAATTTCATTAGTTTTAAATAATGAAGTAACAAACAATCCCGTAACAACGTCTATTTTATTTTCCCAGTCTAACGACCAATAATTTATTCTTTCGAGAGTCCTTATTACGCTTTGAGCTTCTGGTGAGTCGCTACCTAAAAGAATATCTATACCAAACATTACTTTGCATGAATTTTTTATGTAGTTACCTGACTTTTTCTCGGTCAGATAACCTAACTCTTTTGCTATCTGGCTGAACCATAAATGAATCTGTCTGTTTGAGCTCATCCCGCGTTTCTCTTTCCACTCGGTAACACGTATTCGCTTAGGTTTGGTTAAATCAATCTTTCGTAACTCTTGCGCTACAAAATCGAAATTACTCGCGGTGTACATTATATCTTTCACGATAAAGGAATCATCTTATACAAACCTATGAATACAATTATCCATATAACCAAAACAACTTTAACACCTACCCCTTCCATTTTTAGCTCGTCTTCTTCACGCTTTTCAGTGCATGGTTTTATTTTACATCCGTATCCAGCTTTCATAATATTTCCTTTTTGATTATCTATATAACACTACGCTAAGTTGGGACGCAGAGCGCCCACTAGCTACTTGTTATGTGTCTTTGTATATGTAACTTGTGTGTTCAAAGCAAGCAGCCCACTCACCATTGAGTAACCTATTATGAAATACTTTTATTTTGTCATAGTATCTGATCGCCATAACATCAATTTCTCTGTTGTGGTAAATATCACCCTTGGCTGGTGTTGCACCTTTCGATTCCCATTCGGTAACTATGTCAGTTAAACTTTCGTAGTCGCAACATAACAATTTATTCAAATCGGATTCATTACTATTCGTTTCGCTCATATTCATTCACCGCTTAATTTTTGGTTATCAATACCTATTATCATCACGAACCCATCTATCAATAGTCGTGCGCTGTATACCGAATTTAACCCCCGCCCGTCTTGAGCTGTCCCACTCGTATACATAGTTTAATACTTTGCGCTTGAAGTCTTGCGCGTACCCGTCAACAACAGATAGCTTCGGCATGTCAAGCAATTCACCGCCTAGTATTTTGTTAGCAATTTGTAAATTTAACATCTTTATTTCCTTATGATGGTTTTCGTGAATATTTCAAAGCATACTTTTCACACACTTCAGTTATAAAGTCGTCAGCCATATTTAAGTCATACATAAGTAAGTCGGCGCGCTTTTTTTCATAATCAAAAGCTGTTTCTATTTTTTCATACTTGACCATGTAGAAACGCTTGATCCTATGTATTTCTTTCTGTAGCTCTTCTATTTTTATATCTTTAGATTTAACTAAAGTTTCTAATGCTTGTATGTGTGACATCTGCTTATCTATGTTTGTTTTCATGATTAAATAATAGTGAAAAACATTTATCGTGTGAAATACCGAATTCGAATAAAAACAGATTATCTATAACCAAAACGCTGTAATGTATTCTTTACATATTAATGTTATAATCTACAAAATTTATACGAGGTGATTTATGAACTGGAAAGAAACTTTAGGCGCAATAGCACCAACAATAGCAACTGCATTAGGTGGACCATTAGCAGGAGCGGCGACAAAGTTTTTAGCTGGTAAATTAACTGGTGATGAAAACTCATCAATAGAAGATATTGAGCAAGCGGTTTTAGGTGCAAGCCCTGAACAATTGGCTAACTTAAAAAACATTGATTACGAATTCCAAAAAGAAATGGAAAAGCTAAAGATTGATGTATTTAAAATTGAAGCAGATGACAAGAAGAATGCGCGCCAAGAACATAAACAATCTGATATGCCCGCTATATTAAGCGTATCGCTAAGTTTAACGATTGCCGCAATAGTTTATATGCTTTTTTATATTGAGCCACCAGAAGGAGCGAGAGAGGTTTTATTTATGCTTCTTGGTGTTGTGGTTAAAGAATGGGGCGGTTCGATGCAATATTGGTTTGGGACAACTAGATCTAGTTCAGAAAAAACTAGGCTTTTAAAATGAGGGCGACACATAGTCGCAATATGAATGAATATGAAATGGCTGGCGAGAGTACCGAAGTACTTACCGCCGCAACCATCTTACCCGCCGCCAGAGTAAATCAATCTGGTTAAAGACGCCCGTTAGTTCGGGTTTTGGTTGTTTACATAACACCACGCGCCACTAGGACGCGTTGCGCCTGTGCGCTACATGTTATCGAGAATTGGCTTCAAATACCGCTTTAGCAAACCCTCTTGGTGTTGCACTTCTTATATTCTTCGTTTTTAAACTTTTACCGCCTAGCTTTTTATGTTGGTCGCTGTAACCTGGCTCAACTTCAACAGGTTTTTTTTCTGGCATTACAAACCCGTTACCGCTCCATATACAGGTTTTCTTTGGGTAAGCATCGCGCGGCTTTATATATTCCGGGTAAGTCGGGTGTACATCATCTTTAGGTAAATAACCACCATATTCAAATGGATCAAATTTATAATCTGGCTTTCTCCACATGGTACTAATAACGCTTATGGGATTTTCTAAAGCCCAAGGTTTTTTTAATGACTCACCTAGCAGTCTAGTCAAGCTAACTAATGCCATAGCCTCATCTTGGAATCGAGGATTTTTCTCTTTCTTTTTTTTAAAATGAGACGCGCCACTGACGGCTAAATCCGTACACTCAGGAAAACCAAAAATAAAATCAACACCAAAACCAACCAGTCTAAGTATTTCTTTAATGTCTCTATACTGTGGTTTAAATTGTTCGCAATGACTATTGTTTAACCACATACCTACATTCAAAATATTATCATGACAACCAGTTGTGACTCCTGGTCGATGTTGCCCATCAAAACAGTAACAAAGATAACCAGCATCAGCCCAAGGCTTAGCCATTATCCCGGTATAATCAAATAAAAATATCGCTTTTTTCATTGTTTAAATTCTCAGTATAAATTCACACTAACAACGCCGTGCAAGTCGGACGCGAAACAGACCGCGCCGCTTAACGCAAATGGTTACACATCATGCACATCTAAAAATTTAACAGGCAAAGCTTTATATAAATCACAATGTTTATCTTTCATTAAAAGCTGATACCCTTTACTTAATGCCAGATGTTTATCATCTGTGTTAATCAAATAACGCTTAGGCTGCAAGCTAGTACATTTTTCATTCTTAGCTATAAATGTTACTTGGCTAATCATATTACCTCCTTAAAGGATTGCACCCACATTAAGCAGGTGCTTATATAACTTAAAATGCAATGTCATCGTCAAAAGGTTCTTGCTGCTGAAATCCACCTTGTTGCTGTGCCATTGTTGGTAGCTTCTGTGGTGCAGCCTGCTGGAAACCTCCTTTCTGTTGTGCGGGCGCCTGATTAAATCCTCCTTGACCTTGTTGTTGTGAACCACCTTGACTACGCGAATCCAACATTTGCATATCATTAACGATGATCTCTGTCGTGTACTGATCGGCGCCTTGCTGGTTTTGCCATTTACGCGTTTGAAGCTTTCCTTCTAAATATACCTTTGAACCTTTTTTCAAGTATTCTCCAGCAATCTCAGCTAAACGTTGATAGATTACAATACGATGCCATTCTGTTTTCTCTTTTTGTTCACCAGATTGCTTGTCTTTCCATGCCTCACTAGTTGCTACTGTAAAATTTGCTACTGCGCCGCCGTTTGGCATAAAGCGAACTTCTGGATCTTGCCCTAAATTACCGACGACGATTACCTTATTTATTCCTCTTCCCATCTTTATCTCCTATTTAATTCTTAAGCTTGATTTACCGGTTGATAGTTCAGCGCCTTTTATTTCAGCGCCATTTTTTAAATCTGCAAGTATACCTCTTTTATCTAAAGTTTCAGTTTGCTTTATTGTTCGATATTTTTCAGGAATATCGACTGCGCTAATAACACTGACCACTTGGCGACCTTTAACCTTAGTAACCTTGAATAAATCAAACTCATGCTTTTCGCCATCATTCATACATTCGAGCAACCAAGACTTAAGCCTGTCAATTGATCTTTCATCCAAATCAGCAAGCTCTTTAATTCTTTTTATTTCAGCGTGCTTAGCTGCTGCCTTTAACTCTAAACCACTAAGCACATAAAGATAATTTTCTATTTTTTTATTTCTATCTTCGGTTAAGTATTCAAGATGATCTTTTACGTCTTCTTCTGATAGTTCGCTATTCTCTACCATTTTTAAAATGGCCGTTTGATCTTCTGTCAATTCACGTAAGTTCATTTTATATTGCCTTAATCATTTCACGGTATTTTTTAGCGATTTTAAAGCTACCAGCTATCTGCTTAATAACTTGTTCTGGAGGAGTTCCTCCCTTGATTGCATTCGTTACCCCTTGTTTATCTACTTCCCAGTTTGAATCATCATACCAAGGCTTATCGTCATCTTGTTTTTGATTTGGCTGAGGTGAAGCAGCATTGCCATCATCATCTTCACTAGGAATGCCAGCAACAGACTGTAAAGCGTATCTGCGACAATATGTAATAGCTGATCCAGCTCCTTGCGCATCCTGTTTAGTTAACTGTACTGTAAATTCATTACTCATAAACTCGCCGCTTTCGTGCATCAATATAGTTTCAATGCCTATTCGTCCGTCTTTCTCAATAGGGAACTGAACATAGCTCAATCCATTATTAGCAAAAGGCTCTTTAACAGCTTTAACTACCTCAGCTAAGTCAGCATACTTAGATTTAAAGAAGGGGTTATCTTTTGCTTTGTGCGCCCCTGACATTTCATTCTGTGCTTTATTCAAGGCTGACGCTATCGCCTTTATTGATTCTGACTTTTGCATTAGAATTCCTGCTCCTGTTCGCTTAACTTTTTCAAATACTCAATAGCCTGCTCAACTGCTGACGTTAGCTCATCACCGTTAAAATAAACTGGCTGACCTTTAATTGTTACCGTTACTGTTTGTTCGTTCATAGATGCTCCTATAACACCTCGTTTAGCTAGGACGCTACGCGCCTGCTAACTCATTGTTATGTGTCTATACCACAATTACGTAGTATTTTACTTACCTCACCCAAGCAATCGGCTTCCGATATTTCCTCTAGGTTATCTCTTAATCTATTAGCTTCGATAATTAACGCAATAGCCGCTCTGGTATTAATGGCTCTTT
>JAAGZR010000695.1 GCA_024206155.1 Aliivibrio sp. | reverse complement strand
CTTGTTTTAGCTCCGGTGTAACGCTCAAAGTTCACGGTATGGTGAGTCGTGGTGCTGGGCATTTTTTAGTTCTACGGTTGAGCTGCCATTTTTAGTAAAGTTCATGTGATCGTTGGCAGTTTTCCGCTACCATCATATAACAAGGGCATTCAAGTCGGACAAAAAACAGTTGGCTTTTTGCTCGTTCCTCGCTAATTTTAGCCAACAATTTATTTGCCGCTTAATAGCGGCGTTAAATTTGCCGAGCAAGCTCGGAGAATCATCACTCTCTATTCATTTTCTGGCAAATCTAACAGCCGTTCCAATGAATACTGGATAAGATAATAGTGCTGGTCTACTGTTATCTCATGAACGAGGCAACAGTCCAAAGCTTCTTAAAAGCAAGCTTTACCTCTTACCAAAAAAATCATGCTCTGCCGCTTTATCAAATTAAAGCTGCAGAGCAATTGATGCGTTGTCGCACCGAAGCCTTAGGTGGGCATAGCGTTTACTGTGAAGATGGGCATTTAAATGGGGTGTGGTACAACAGCTGCCGACACCGTAGTTGCCCGCAATGTAGCGCACTTAAATCAGAGCAGTGGCAACAACGCGTTGAAGCGCTGCTACTTCTGAGCAAACATCACCATTGGGTTTTCACCTTACCGCATGATTTACATGATATTTGGCGGTTTAATCGTGCATTCTGCCAACAACTGCTGTTTACCTCGGTGAGAGAAACGCTGCAACAACTCAGTCGTGATCCTCGGTATTTAGCAGCGACTCCAGGTGTTATTTTGGCGCTGCATACGTGGGCTAGAAACCAAATTTTTCATCCTCATATTCATTGTGTGATCAGCCATGGTGGTTTAGATAGCACGGGCAAATGGGCAATCCCCAAACGGAAAAGTTTTTTACCGGCGAAAGTCATGATGATGATTTTTCGTGGGAAATACCTCGCAGGGGTCAAAAAAGCGTTAATGGCTGGTGAGCTGGTGATACCGACGAATGAACGTGAGCAGAGGCTAATCAATTTATGTAATAAATTAGGGCGTCAAGATTGGGTTGTGTATTGTGCAAAGCCTTATGAGCATGGCAATGGGGTAGCTAAATATCTAGCACGTTATATTCGTGGTGGTGCGATAAAAAATAGTCAACTACTTCATCTGGGGGATGCGCATATTAAAATTCGCTATAAGTCCCATCAAACGAAAAAAACGGAATACCTACAACTGACTCATGCGCAATTTATGCAACGGCTTTTGTCGCATATGGCATTGCCGAAAAAGCCCCACTACCAAATGGTGGGTCTATATCATGGGAAATGCAGACAGAAACTCAATCAAGCGAGGGAAGCCTTAGGACAAGTTGCGGTGAATGAAGTACAGGTGTTGGACTGGCAAAGCTACGTAAAGAGGCAAGGTGAATTTGCCAGTTGTAAACAATGTGGGAAGACCTTAAACCAATTAAGACCCATAGAAAAAGAGATGAGCATAGCGGTAATTGACTCATCTACAGTGCATTAGCCTCGGGTAAACCTGACTAAGACAGGCGCACGTACTGTGCCTGTAATTTAGTTAAGTGGAGCAATAATGACTTGTCAAAACAGTAAGGTAGCCAGTACACTAAGGTTCAAATTAATAATGTTTGTTGGTTATTCCTTTTGAAAACCCATAGAGGATGAGCGGCAAACTTAACAAGAAGTTTAAGACGGACAAATTACAGTCGGCTCGCGCTCGTGCCTCGCACATTTTAGCCAACCGCAATTTGCCGCTTAACTTAAGCGTTATCGTACTTCGTCAGCAAGAGCCAATAGCTGTTTCAGTGATCAT
>JAAGZR010000694.1 GCA_024206155.1 Aliivibrio sp. | reverse complement strand
GCCATTAGCGTCAACCTGAAATACCACTTTACTGCCAGAGAGTGAGCTGATGGATTGTCGCCATAGCCACCACGTTTTCTTAAAATAAATACTGAACGCTTCAATAATACTCAACGCAATAAAGAACCAACCAATGTAACCGTTAGGTAATAGCTCAAGTTTTAATAACGCCACACCAAAAAGAAAAAAGAGGATGCCTTTTAAATAGGCTTTTGGAAAGGTAATGGGCTGACTAGTTTGATCATAACACTCGGCAAAGAAAGTCTTGTCGAGTATGTATTCTGTGGTGACACTAAAATCTTTAGACATATAGGGCTACTTTACGGTTTTAGGTGAATGAGTTTCTATACTGCGATCTTGCAACTCAGGTATTATACCGTTTCTTGGAGCCTTTTTTTAGACATTTTATTAGAAGTTCATTACAATTCATCTAGAGTTAATGAATTCATCAAGTTCAGATGAATTTTAATGAATCGGTTGGGAGTAATGAAATGATGGCAGACCCTTGGTTTTACCATAGACCCGAATTAGCAAGAAAATACACCATGTTCTGCAATGATACTTTATTCTCTAGAATGGTATTTCTTGGGCCTAGGCGTATTGGGAAAACGTCATTTTTTATGAATGACTTAAGCCCAGGCTTAATTGACGCAGGTATGCTCCCTATTTACATATCAATGTGGGGCAATAAAAGTGCACCTCATGCCGAGTTTGCTGAACAACTTGCTTTTGCTTTGGATGAATTATCTAAAGAAGGTGCAGTGAAAAAGTTACTCAATACACAAATAAAAAAACTCGCTATCGGAAATCACATTGCCAAGGTTGAACTTGAATTCACGCCATCTGTCGCAACCGATATTGACCTAAACAACATAAAATCATTACTAAAAAAAATCATTGTTAAATCTAACGGTGCGAAAGTCGTTTTAATTTTGGATGAGTTTCAACACCTAGTCACCTCTAAATCTTTTGAAAATTTTCAATATGCTCTAAGAACGCTACTGGATACATTAGGCAGTCAAATTACGGTTATTTATACTGGTTCAAGCAGAACAGGGATACGTGCTGCATTTGAAGATCCAAAACTTCCATTTTATCAATCAGCAACGATACAAGAGTTTCCAACACTTGATAATGGCTTTATAACACATTGCGTTGAGCGACTTGATCAAACCTACGATATAAAAATTAATAAGAAAGAACTACAAGACTTTTGGAATGAAATAGATCATTCACCACACTGGATTATTAATTTAATGCGAGAAGTGGTTGAAAAGAAAATAATGTATAAAGCGTTTTCTCTTGGCACATCAATAGATTTCATCCGCGAGGCTATCCAAGAAGAAGAAAAACACTCAGAAATATTACAAAATCTGACCATCACCGATAAAGCGGTTTTTATCTTAAGGTGCTCAGGAAAAGGGATTTACGCTGAGTCTTCTTTTGAATACATCAAATCAATGGGTGGGAAAGCAACCCGAAGTAGTGTTCAAGCCTCAGATAAAAAGCTACAACTAAAAGGATTAATGTCCATTTTACCAAATAAAAAAGTAATCTCTGAAGTTTACGGATTAATAAACGCTGTAAAAAACGACTTAGCTGAGCAATAAAAACAAATAAGACTGACATAGCTTAAAGTCGATTTGGTATATAGAATCAGCCCAACCAAAATCAGTGAACTCTATAGGGAAATCAAATGGCGTATGCCGCTATCTATTGAAGTACATCATGGTTTGATGGATGGCTTACACGTGGGGCAATTTATACAAACATTACAAGCGATATTTAATAACCCATCACAGCTCAAGTGAGCTAAATAGCGTTCATTCAAATCACTAATGATACGATTCAACGCCCTATTCAAATCAAAATGTAATTAGATTAGGGCGACGATCCCCATCACAAATACTTTTCTATTGGTAACAACTGCAAAAATTGAGATTCAAAACGCTCCCATCGACCGGTTTCTGGTTCATCTTCCCAACTTTTATCGCCTGAATACCAACGAACATCACCCTCTTGCAGTTTTAAATGCCAGCTGTTTTCTTCATCCATAGCGTGTTCAATATCTTGCGTGAGTTGTTCTGCTATTTCTTTATTTTCAATAATTAGAAT
>JAAGZR010000693.1 GCA_024206155.1 Aliivibrio sp. | reverse complement strand
TAGTACTTGTGAAAGTACTAGCCTTTTTGAATATGAAGACCTGTAATAGACTGTTTAATACCAATTGCACTAATTAACCTGAACTCTGGATAAGCAGCACTTGCTCAATATCCTCCTTTATCCGACTCTGAGCGTTAAAACGTAGATAAATAACCAGTTACTCATAAACGTTGTGCCTTGATAATCGAATAAATTGATACATTGATAGAGTTTATTGCGATTTAATCTAGTAAATTATATTGTTAATACCAATTCCGATATTTAACTGGTCAATTTAGTCCAATCCCTACGACATAGCGATAAGACCCGTTCTGTATTAGCTACGAAGTTGTTCCACGCAATTGAGCACTTATCTACTATGTCCTCATAATCAGCAAACGAACGGTTCGCAATTTCATTTTGTCTTAACCATGACCATACTTGCTCTATTGGATTTAATTCTGGTGAATAAGGGGGGATATGTATGATACTTAAATTAGGGAAGTCTTGATCAAGATATTCCTGATGCCAGCTAGCACCATCCATGATAACGACAGCATGCCTACCTGCTTCTGTTGCTTCAGAGATAAGCGTCAAGTGTGACTTCATTACGTCCATATTGCTCAATGGCGCAACAATCGCTTCAGTCTTTCCGTTAGTTACACAAACAGCCCCAAATAAATAAGCGTAAGTAAATTGTTGTTGCTGTACAACACGAGGTCTAGTTCCTTTTTCTGCCCAAATACGTGTCGTTGTATTTTGTTGGCCAAACCTTGCTTCGTCTTGAAACCAAACATCTACTCGATCTAGTGGTACATGACCGGGGATCTTAAGGATCGTTTTCATTAAGAATTTTTTTAAACGTTTCCTGTGCTTCAATAGATTGCTTTGGGTGTTTCGACCGAGTAGTTATCCAGCTCAAGTTAAGCCCATGTAATAGGTGATATACATTAGTTTTCTGGTATTTAACCTTGAACTCTGCCTCGATATAAGCCTGGATATCTTTCCCTTGAAGTCTCCCACCATTGGGTTTGATAGATGTAGTACTTACAAAATCTTTAAGTTGGAGTAGTTGCAACTTCGTCAGTCCTTTAGGACGTCCCGTATGTGCTTTTTCTTGAAGACCAGCTAAACCGTCATCTAAATAGGACTTGATCCACTTATTAACGCTAGTACGACTCACTTTTAAAAAGTTCGCTATCTGTGTTCTGTTTTTTCCGTCTTTAAAGTGGGATACGGCAAGTAATCGGATCCGTAGCCTACCATTAGTCGTAGTGGCAATAATTTGTGATAAATCTTGAGTCATATTTGATTATCCTTTGTTAAGGATATTAGATCACATAATTATCGGAATTGGTATTAGAAAGCTAGAAAGCAAAAAACCCGCAGCGTCAGCTACGGGTTTCTACTGTTTTTTCGAACGAATGAGAAGTTTAGCCATGTCTTACTCTCACATGAGCTTATCGTAACATCAGTCACACTACCATTGGCGCAACTGCGTTTCACTAACAAATTATAAAGCTATAAAGCTAGAAAGCCAGAAAACGAAAAACCCGCAGCGTCAGCTACGGGTTTCTACTGTTCTTTCGAACAAATTAGAAGTTTAGCAATGTCCTACTCTCACATGGGAACTCCCACACTACCATCGGCGCAACTGCGTTTCACTTCTGAGTTCGGAATGGAGTCAGGTGGTACCACAGCGCTATTGTCGCTAAACAAAAAGGGTACAATCTAGAAAATCGATATAAATAAGTAATATTCAAGTAACACGTTAAGTACGTGATGTTTTAGCTTTCGCTATTGTCAGTCTTCACACACACTTTATAGTATAAAACTACTTGGGTGTTGTATGGTTAAGCCTCACGGGCAATTAGTATCAGTTAGCTCAATGCCTCGCAGCACTTACACACCTGACCTATCAACGTTGTAGTCTCCAACGACCCTTTAGGGAGCTTAAAGCTCCAGTGAGAACTCATC
>JAAGZR010000692.1 GCA_024206155.1 Aliivibrio sp. | reverse complement strand
CCCATAATAGCATCAGCTACGACGACGACAGCGAGTAGTTTTAAGCCATGAATAACGCCTTCAAAAACAGCATTACCAAAAAATGAGTGACTGATATTCGCAAGTAATACCATGATAAGAATAGACGGTAATGTAAAGCTAATTGATGCTAATAAAGCACCTAAAAGACCTTTGCGGTGGTAGCCTAACGCGAAACCTACTTGGCTTGAGCCCGGACCTGGTAAAAATTGACTTAATGCGATTAATTGAGCGTATTCTTCTTCACTAATCCATCCACGTTTTTGAACAAATTCATTTCGAAAATAACCAATGTGAGCAGCTGGCCCACCAAAGCTTACCCAACCTAATAAAAAAAATCGTTTAAATATTTCAAACATAATCTACTCAGCTTTTGATGTGTGATCCAATTTTGGATATTCAATTTTGATGAGTTCAAGATTACGAGTTACTATCAAATTATTCAAATCGATTAAATTACTACTAATTATGAATGAAATTAATTGGAAGGCGGTAGATCTTAATTTATTGGTCGTGTTTAGTGCATTAATGGAAACAAAAAGTGTTTCATTAGCGGCGAATAAATTATTTGTTGGACAATCAGCTATGAGTCATAGTCTTGCTCGTTTACGTGAGCTATTAAATGATCCTTTGTTTGAACGACAAGGGCATAAAATGATCCCAACAGCGAAAGCTAATCAGCTCTATCCTATGATCACTCAGGTATTACAGACAATCTCTGGTGATATTTTAAAGGTGGATATGTTTGAAGCGAGTGAGTTTACCGGCACCTTTAAAATAGGTATGACGGATTACGCAGAGCTTCTTTTTGCCGCTGATATATTTGATGCCATTCATCAATTAGCACCAAATGCACAGCTCTGTTTTACCACAGTAGATAAAGCCAATTATCAAGATAGATTTGATTCTGAGCCACTTGATTTAGTGATTGGTAGCATGAAGCCTGAGCAAAAAGAATTCCAATATCAAACATTATATACAGAAAAACATGTATGCATGTGGGATGGTCAGCGACATCAGTTTAAAACGCCGATAACACTTGGTGATTATATATCTTTACCTCACGCGTTAGTAAGTCCTGATGGCGCATTAAAAACAGGGGTAGATAAAGAGTTAAAAGCGTTAGGCGTGAATCGTGCTGTTAGCGTGGCATCTAAACATTTTTTAACCATCAGACATTTAATGAAAAAAAGGGATTTGATCTGTGTGGTGCCTGAGTTGATGGCTCAATTAGATCTTTTCTCAGAAAAGTTAGTGCATTCAGAGCCTCCAATTAATGTCGGTGAGTTTGATATTCAATTGATTTGGCAAACCAGAAATAAAGAGAATAAACGCTATCAATGGCTCAAAGAATTACTTATTCAAACCATTGAAAAAAGCGTTATTACTTATAGGACTTAAATTCTGTGCTTTTGGGATTTAATTGTTATCGCCCAAAAGCGTCTTTAATTTTTTCATCGGTTTTATATTGGCTTAGCGCATAAACCGACCAAATTGCGGCAGGGATCCAACCGATTAAAGTTATTTGTAAGATAAGACAAATGATGCCGCTAAATGGACGACCTATCGTGAAAAACTGTAACCAAGGCAGCAATAAAGCAAGTAATAGTCTCATTGAGTTTCCTATATAAATAAAAAATGGCCAGCAACTATTTAGTTACTGGCCATAATATTATCTTGGTCTTTATGAATAGAGCATGAATATACTCAAGTCATGCAACGAAAAATTAGTTATTGCTGTGCAATTCGCTGTTTAGTTCAACTGCAGATTTGTTAGTCAAACATTCGATTTGACCTGTGATAGAGTTACGACGGAATAAAAGGTCTGTTTTACCTGCAAGATCACGAGCTTTAGCAATTTCAACTTCTTTACCTTGGTTATCTAGCATGCTTACTTTTGTGCCAGCAGTAACATATAGGCCTGATTCAATCGTACAACGATCACCCATTGGGAAACCAAGACCGGCATTAGCACCAAGTAGACAGTTCTCACCAATAGAGATAACCATCTTACCGCCACCAGAAAGTGTACCCATAATAGAAGCACCACCGCCGATATCAGAGCCATTGCCAACAACAACACCCGCAGAAATACGACCCTCAACCATGCTCACACCAGTAGTACCTGCGTTAAAGTTGATAAATCCTTCATGCATCACTGTAGTGCCTTCACCTACATGAGCGCCTAAACGAACACGTGAAGTATCAGCAATACGGATACCAGTAGGAACCACGTAATCCACCATTTTAGGGAATTTATCAACACAATCGACAGTTAGTGTTTCGCCAGCTAGACGAGCTTCGATTTGACGATCTGCAAGCTCAGGTAAATCGATTGGACCTTGGTTCGTCCAAGCAATGTTGTGAAGAAGACCAAAGATGCCATCTAATACAGTGCCGTGTGGCTTAACTAAACGGTTAGAGATAAGTTGAAGCTTTAAGAAACCTTCAGCAACAGATTGAGATTGCTCATCAGTTGCTAGAACAACAAGAACAAGAGGCTGCTTAGATTGAACCGCTTTTTCTGCGAATGCTGCGTTTGCAATATCACCGTTTGCTGCGAATGCATTAGCAAGTTCAGTACAAACTTCAGAAGAAACTTCGATAGCTTGGTTGCCTTCAGCATAACCACTTGCTTGAGCAATAGAATTAACTAGCGCTTCAGAAGGGTTTAATACTGGGTGTGGGAAAAATGCTTCAATGATTTTATTGTCGCGGTTTTTTGTTGCGGTACCAAAGGCAAGAGCAAAATGAGCCATGTAATGATTCTCCATTTCCATATAAATATTAGTATTTAAAAATAAATCTTACTTCACATCATAAAGAGAGTTGCTGAGATATAGAAGGGCGAAAGTAAGAAATATTTACGATGCAGGGAGAAAAAGTGTAAGAAAAGGGGATTAATCGTTAGGACGTTGAAAATAAAATAGCAGCTCACTAAGCTGCTATTTATATTTTTTAATGTGGTTTTTGTAGAATTAAGCCGCGTCAGATTCTTCGTCTTTTACCGCTTCAATTTTTGCTTTTTTAGGTGCTGGCTTGCGTTTAGCACCAAGAGCAACTAGCAGATCTTCTTTATGTTTCGCTAGGTATAAAGACATCTCTTCTTGCTTCGCTTCATCTTCAATTAATTCACTTTCACCAAGAAAAGTAAAAAGTTCATCTGCGATATCAAGCATCTTGTCATAAGCATCGGCTTCCGATTTAGAGGTAAAAGTCATCTTCTCTTCTCCGTTGCGCTCAACTACATATTTGACGATAACAGCCATGGTCGTCTCTCCTATTTAATTAACTGGTGTTTTATACAGTAAGCGGGCTTATGTGTCCACTTAGAGAAACGAAAGTTAGATAGAGTTAACTTTCCTCACAATAAGCGAGGAATTGTTGTAATAAGGGTGTTTGATATTTTTCTTTATGAAGTAGTAACCAGTATTGGCGAGTTAATCGTTTTTCATAAGAAATTTTAACTAGGCGTCCATCATTAATGGCATTTTGTGCTGCGAGTTGAGAAATACATGCTAATCCCATGTTTTCAGAACAACAATTAATGATAGCCTCAGTAGTATGAAGTTGTAATGATTCATGCCAATCATTTAAATTAGCGGCGATATGATTAATAAAATATTCACGGCTACCCGAACCTTCTTCTCGTAGTAACCATGTCGAATGCTCTAAATCATCGAGAAACACTTGATTCTTAGTTGCCAAAGGATGAGAAGGGGCGCACACTATATACATATCGTCACATTGCCACTCAATCATATTTAGTTTGGGGTGATGCGCTTTACCCTCAACCAAACCGATATCAAGCTGAAACTCTAGCAGTCGATTAATAATTTGTGCAGTATTTGAAATAAACAGTTGCTGAATATCACAAGGGTGTTGCTGCTGAAATTGGCTGAGTAATACCGGCGCAATGTGATTACCAATGGTGTCACTAGCGCCAATGTTTAATGAACCCGTCAACTGACTATCTGCCGTAAATTGGTGCTCGATAGCCTCTGCTCGTTCTAGTAATTCGTCTGCTAAAGGAAGAAGTTGGCGGCCTTCACTATTTAACACTAATCGATTATTTACACGATCAAAGACTTTGTAACCAAGGTTTTTTTCAAGCTCAGAAAGCGAAAGACTCACAGCAGGCTTAGTGATGAAAAGTCGCTCTGCTGCCTTAGTCATTGTTTTTTCTTGGGCAATAGCAGTAAATACATTGAGCTGTTTTAGTGAAATTCTCATGACAGGAAGTCCTAATAAATAAACCTTAAGTCGTTTAGTTAATATTAACGTAATATTAAGTTTATTCAAATTTTATTAACGATTAGCAAGAAGTAAAATAGCTTCATCGTTAAATAGTAAGGAGAACAATGTCATGCTTAATTACACAAAACAAAAAGTAGCAGGTGCTCCAACGCCAATGGCAGGGTTAGCTCTTGGGATTGCAAGTTTAGGTTGGTGTTGGGAAAATGCACTACCGCTAAATGGCTATGCACAATGGATCTCAGCAGCAATCGCTTCAGTATTATTACTGGTATTAGCGATTAAATTTTTATTACATCCAACGGTATTATGGAGCGAACTTGCTCATCCTGTTGTAGGTAGTGTTGCTCCAACTTTTGCTATGGGCACAATGGTGGTATCTAGTAGCCTTGGTCATTTTTATCCAGCATCTGGGGATGCGTTATGGCTTGCTGCAATCGCACTTCATATTATTTTCTTAGTCTCTTTTATTTACCATCGAGCAAAAGATTTTGAATTGCATCATATGGTGCCTAGCTGGTTTGTTTCACCAGTAGGTTTAGTGGTTGCTGATGTTTCTTTTTCAGGTAATCCAGCATTAGCACCTGTCGCACATTGGGTTCTTATGTTTGGTTTGGTTATTTACGCAATCATGCTACCAATTATGATTTATCGTTTAATGTTTTGTAATGAAGTACCAGACGCAGCAAAACCAACCATCGCAATCATGGCGGCACCAGCAAGTTTATCGTTAGCAGGTTATTTAACGGTGACAGCTTCACCATCACCTGTGATTATTGCACTTCTATTTGGTATTGCTGTGTTAATGACAAGCGTAATTTACATGGCTTTCTTTAAATTAATGAGATTACCATTTAGCCCTGGTTACGCAGCATTTACCTTCCCTATGGTAATTGGTGCAACGGCATTATTTAAAACCGCGAACTGGATGCTATCTCAAGGTGTTGCTACTAATTATGTATACCAAGTAAGAACATTGGCGGTAGTTGAGTTAGTGGTTGCTACTTGTGTCGTGAGTTATGTTGCTGCACATTATTTAGCGCATTATCGTCCAATTACTCGCATGGCAAATCGTTTAGTAAGCCCTAAACATGCACACTAATTAATACGCTTTTTTTCTCTTAAAACACATCCAGTTACGTTAAGCTATAGAGACTTTCATTTCTTTATAAGCGAGCTGGGTGTGTTTACTGTTTATCATTCAAATCAACTTGATGTTCTTAAATCACTTGTCGTTGAATTAATTCGTCTTAACCCTCTAGATAACCCATTTGAGCATGAGCAAATCCTCGTTCAAAGTCCGGGCATGTCACAATGGCTTAAAATCGAACTCGCAAAAGAGTTAGGGATTGCGGCTAACCTTACTTTTCCTCTTCCTGCTACTTTTATTTGGGATCTGTTTACCCAGGTTCTTGATGATGTGCCAAAGCGCAGTGCTTTCCATAAAGAAGCGATGACATGGAAAATAGTGACATTATTGCCTGACCTGTTAAAACAAGAGGAGTTCGCACCTCTGCAGCGCTATTTAGAAAATGATGAAAGCCAACTTAAGTGCTACCAATTAGCTGCAAAAATTGCTGATATTTTTGACCAATATTTAGTCTTTCGCCCAGAGTGGGTCCAAAAGTGGGAAGCAGGAAAAGAGGTCGTAGAGCTCGAAGGTGAACACCCTTGGCAGCCTATTTTATGGCAAGCTTTGTATGATCAAACCTTAGCGCTTGGTCACTCCCCTTATCATCGTGCCAATATGTTTGAACACTTTATTGAAACGCTAGATAACTATTTGCAAACGGGCACCTTGCCAAAAGGGATGCCTAAGCGTTTGTTTGTGGTGGGCATTACTTCGCTTCCTCCTCGTTATTTAGATGCACTTGCGGCGTTAGGGCAACATATTGATGTGCATTTAATGTTTACCAATCCTTGCCGTTATTACTGGGGTGAAATTCGAGATAGAAAGTACCTTGCTCGTTTAGAGGCGCGTAATCGTCTGCAAGTAAAATGGTTAGATGATCATAGTGAGCAAATCGGTGATACCGAGCAATTAAAAGGCTCGCTTGATGCAAATTTTGAGGATGAATTACATACTTCTGAAGTAGGGAATTCCTTGCTTGCCTCGTGGGGTAAATTAGGCAGAGATAACCTTTGTCTATTATCAGAAATGGAAGCGCAAGAAATTGATGCTTTTGTCGATGTTGATAACGATAATCTGCTGCATTCCATTCAGTCTGATATTTTAAATCTTGAAGAGCGCAGCCGTGATGATGTGCTTGATAACAGTCAGCATAAACAGCCAATCAGTTCTGATGATCGTTCCATTCTTTTACATTCGTGCCATAGTCCAATGCGAGAGGTCGAGGTTTTACACGATCAGTTATTGGATATGTTTGCTAATGATCCAGACTTAAAACCACGCGATATTATCGTGATGGTAGCAGACATTAATGTTTACAGTGCGGCGATTCAAGCAGTCTTTGGTAATGCGGCTTTTGATCGTTATGTTCCTTTTGCGATTTCAGATCAAAGTGCTGAGCAAGAAAACCCAGTGTTATTGGCTTTCATGAGCTT
>JAAGZR010000691.1 GCA_024206155.1 Aliivibrio sp. | reverse complement strand
TTTAAAAGTATCAGACCAAAAGTGTTTGCGCTCTATTGCTTTAGCCTGTCTTACATTGTCTCTATTGATGTTAGATTGAGCTATGGCCTTTTCTTTAGCTGTAGCTTGAGGGTCGCGCAATACAGTGTCGTGACTTGCGATCCTCTCCGCATCTTTCTTTATGCGCCTATTAGCATCACCAGCCTTTGCTTTATCCGTCTTTTCAGCCACATTATTCTCCCTCAATATCTGTCATTACTGGGTTTACTTCTGAGTATTCCCCAAGATGTATTTCTTTTGCCTTTAACTCTTTGATTTTTCCTAAAGCCTTTAGATAGTCATAAAAGTAAGGCTTTTCTCTATTGTACCTTACGCAGACACCATCAACCACAATAGCGTCAACAAGCTCGCACCATTCTGAAAACTCAGCTCGGTAGTTAAATTCTTCTATGCAAGCATAGATAGCAGCAATGCCGTAATCACTATAACAACCGGCAGTAAATACAACCGTGTCGCCTACAGCTACGATTTTAGATTCATTATCCAT
>JAAGZR010000690.1 GCA_024206155.1 Aliivibrio sp. | reverse complement strand
GTTCTCTGTATCTGGTTCTGTTGGTGTTGGTGGTTACTACGATACTGGTTCTAAAGCATTTTATGATGATTGGGCTACTGGCCTAACTCTAGCAGTTAACTACCGTAACAACCGTATCGTTGGTTACTTTGAAACTGACCTAATGATGAACTACGCAACTAAGCATGATGTTGCTGCCGATGTTGCTACAGCTGGTTGGGTTAATGGTATTGAATCAGGTCCAGCAACTAACGTTGACAAAGCATGGTTAGGTTTTGATACTGGTTTTGGTATTGCCTCTTTAGCATGGGCTAATGATACTGCTCTTGATGCTGTTGATGGTGCTGGTGACAACACTTATGAGTTTGGTGCTTCTGCTGGTGATGCATCTGATGGTTTTAACGTAGTTAAATTCCAAGGTTCTACAAGTGGTTTTGCATACGGCGTGTCTTACTTTGAAACTAAAGATAGCCACAAAGCTTCTGATGCAGGTGTGAATGGTTACATTGGTATCGAGCAAGAAATCTTCAACGTATACGCTGGTTACGAAACTCGTAATAAAGCTGACTATGATGTAACAACTGTAACTGGTAATGTTAAATTAGGTGCAGTGAAACTAGGTGCTAACTTCTGGATTGAAAATGGCGATTCAGATGACCTTACTGGCACCAATGTATTTGATAAAAAGAATACTGGTTACTACTTGTCAGCAGGCTACGCTCTTTCTGAAGACCTAACTTTGGCTGCTGGTTATGCTGCTAATACAGTTGAAAAGAAAAATCTTAAAGATCTAGACCAGTCTTACATGAACGTTGCAGCTATGTACACATTAGCTACAAATATGGACATGGGTATCGATATTAAGCAAGATCTTGATATGGGCGAAGGAAACAAAGAAGAAACACACGTATTCGCAGCTGCATACTACTACTTCTAATCTCTTGATTTAAAGTAAACTGAATTATTAAGCCAGTCATCGCGACTGGCTTTTTTTTCGACTGTATAAAAGTAATATATGAAAGGATTTATTAAACTTTAGATAGCATCTAAATTTTCTTTAAAAAAATGATCTTTTTTGTTGAAATAAAACCACAGTTTGATAATGTGTTTACAAGGTTAAAAACAAAATCAATTTGTTACTAAAGGTTTATAATTATGCGTATTCAAGGTCTGAACATTCATCATCACCATCATCCTGAGTAGTCTTTCGGGAGGATATGCATATCCGGGAAGGCAATTAGAATTTCCTTCCGGTGAATAGAATTTCAAACCCTCGGAAGGTAAATCTTCTGAGGGTTTTTTCGTTTTATGACCAAATTAAGTAACAAATAACTACCAAAAAATTAGAATTACATTTTTACAAGGAAGAAATTATGTCAGCACAACGTTTACGTATTGCGATTCAAAAGAAAGGTCGTTTATCTAAAGAGTGCCAAGAGCTATTTAAGCGCTGCGGTATGAAATTTAACATCTCGGGTGAGCGTCTGGTTGTTCATTCTGAAAATATGCCAATTGATTTATTATTAGTTCGTGATGATGATATTCCAAGCTTAATCATGGATGGTGTGGTTGATTTAGGCGTGATTGGTGAAAACGAGCTTGAAGAAGTACGTTTAGAGCGTAAAGCACTTGGTGAGCCTTCAGCATTTACTGCTCTACGTCGTTTAGATTTTGGTGGTTGTCGTTTATCTATCGCTATCGATAAAGATGAAACGTACAACGGCCCACAAGATCTAGCTGGTAAACGTATTGCAACAACTTACCCTCGACTGCTTAAAAGCTTTATGGACGAACAAGGCATTCCATTCTCTACCTGTATTCTAAATGGCTCTGTTGAAGTGGCTCCACGTGCTGGCCTTTCTGATGCGATTGCTGATTTAGTTTCAACAGGCGCAACGCTAGAAGCAAATGGACTAAAAGAAGCCGAAGTGATTTTCCGATCTAAAGCGACGCTAATTCAACGTGAAGGTGATTTCGATGCAGATAAAACAGCATTAATCGAGAAGTTACTAACACGCATGCAAGGCTGTATTCAAGCTAAAGAATCTAAGTACATCATGCTGCATGCACCAACAAATAAGCTAGAAGCGATTAAATCATTGTTGCCGGGTGCAGAAGACCCAACAGTACTTCCTCTATCAAGTGATGGTGCAAAAGTAGCCGTTCACTTAGTAAGTACAGAAAATCTATTCTGGGAAACAATGGAACAGCTAAAAGCACTGGGTGCTAGCTCTATTCTTGTATTGCCAATTGAGAAGATGATGGAGTAACCATTATGAAAACTCTAGTTTGGCAATCACTCAGTGACTCACAACAAAATACAGTACTGCAACGCCCTGCGATTACTGAGGGGGCGAATATTACTGCCGCGGTAAGCAGTGTGATTAATACTGTTAAACAAGAGGGTGATGCAGGCGTATTGGCCCTAACCGAAAAGTTTGATGGTGTAAAACCTGATTCGATTCGTGTCTCTAAATCAGAGATTGATGCGGCAAGTGAACGTTTATCTGATGAGATGAAAGCGGCGCTACAACAAGCGTATAGTAATATCTCTAAGTTTCACAAAGCACAAAAGCCACAACCAATAAAAGTAGAAACTCAACCTGGCGTAGTGTGTGAACAAATCACGATGCCGATCAACAAAGTGGGTCTTTATATCCCTGGCGGCAGTGCGCCATTACCATCAACGGTATTAATGCTAGGCATCCCTGCACAAATTGCCGGATGCCAAAAAGTGGTGTTGTGTTCACCACCGCCAATCGCCGATGAAATTTTGTATGTCGCTAAACTGTGTAAGATTGATGAGGTGTAC
>JAAGZR010000112.1 GCA_024206155.1 Aliivibrio sp. | reverse complement strand
TGCTGGAGATGAAATCGCGGGGAACTTTGCTGAAACACTGCTTAAAGAAGAAGACTTAGGCAAAGGAAAGTTTACCGATTACCTTGCGGTTAGTTTCTCATCAAATGACTATGTGGTTCACATGTATGGCCCATCAAGTTTAGAAACAGAAGACAACTTAATTCGATTAGATAGAACCATTGCCAACTTACTTAAAAAGGTAGATAAAGAAGTTGGATTGAAGAATACACTGATTGTACTTTCAGCCGATCACGGTGTACCAGAAGCACCTGCTACGGTTAATGCCTTAGGCGCAAATCAAGCCGCTTATTTCAATCAAAACAATCTAATTTCTCCAGCGTTACTTGCGCGTTTAAAAAGCGAATTTGGCTTAGAGAAAGACGCAATTCGTTTATATGCTCAACCTTATGTGTATTTAAATCATGAGGTAATCAAGAAGAAAGACGTAGCGTTAGATAAAGTACAAAAAGCAGTAGCCGAAGAGCTGTTAAAAGTGAAAGGCATTGCTTATGCAGTAACAAGCTCAGATATTGAGAAGAACCAAGTTCCTAATACTCACACTATGCAACTGGTGAAAAACAACTATCATCCAATGCGATCAGGAGATGTTTATGTCGTTTACAATCCTAGGAACTACATTAATGATATGGATGGGCTAACCATTGCATCTACTCATGGTTCACCTTGGCGTTATGATACTCATGTTCCGGTTATCTTTGCTGGATATAATATTGATGATGAAAAAATAAGTCGCGAAATTACCCCTTACGACATTGCCCCAACCTTATCGAATGTTTTAGGTATCACCCAACCAAGTGGCGCAACTGGTGAGGTTTTGAAGGAAGTGACTCAACATTAAATACCGCCATCAAAAAAGCAGCCTTATTATTGGGCTGCTTTTTTACTTTTGTATCAATTTACTTATACCAATCTACATAAGTATTTGATCATTCTTGCTTGTTAAAATCAATTATATCTGCGTTATAAACTTTGTAATTAGAACCACTAGTTACTGTAATTTATGCCTTGCTCTAATCGATTTTTCCTACGCAATTATCTGAACAACTACTTATCCAGAATGGTATTAATTTCGTTAAATTCAGCTTTGGCTACTTTTTGTATTTGCTGTCTCAACCAGCGATGTCCACTTTCCGTTGTTCGACTTGGATGCCAAATAGTACATAAATCGTGCTCTTGTTTCTCAAACGGTAAATCCATCGCTTTTAAATTATAGTAGTTACCCAAGCCATCTACCGCAGATTTGGGCATCAACCCAATCATCTCTGTTGAGCCAATAATAGGCATCATTTCTAATGCACCTGATGCTCTAATCACGATATTTCGTGCTTCGAGCTCTTTAATGTCTTCCCCATTAAGTAAACTGCTTCGGCTATGCCAACGAGCTGCCGCCACATGCTCTTCTTTTAAAAACTCCTCAAGTGAAATAGACGTTCCTATTCTTGGATGATCTTTACTGCACACGACCATCAGTTTTTCAGAATATACGACTTCTGATTTCAACATGGTTCTGCCACGGATAGCCATATCTATGACTAAATCATATCGCTGTAAGCGTAAATCAGCTTCGAGATCCTCGGTAAATTGAGGATGTATTTCTAACGCAATATGTGGCGCAGCCTGTCGAATTTGACGTACCAATCTTGGAATAAAAGAGTGAGTAACCGTAGAGACAACGGCAATAGAAAAGATACGATTAGACGTTTTAGGATCAAACTCTCTTGACGCTGACAGTGTTGAAGTGAAGTTTTTGAGTGCCGCCGACATCGCAGGATAAATATCAGAAGCAAAGACCGTAGGCTCTACCCCTGTTGTGCTGCGATGAAAAAGCGAATCATCGTAAATTTCACGTAACCGCTTTAGTGCTTTACTTACTGCAGGCTGGCTAATATTCATTCTTATAGCCGCTTTTGATAGATTACTTTCTTCATAAATAGCGACAAAGATAGGGATTAAATTTAATTCAGTACTTTTCATTATAACCATCATGGTCTATTCATCCTGATTTCACTGTATATCATTGATAAATAGACACAAGCGCTATTCTTTAGTTTTGTGTGATTTCTCCTGAACATCCGTGTTTTTAGCGAGGTAATGCTCTCGGTATTTATTTAACTGAGGAAGTGCTCTTTTAGGTTTCAGTCTAACAAAAAGAGCAATAAATGGATTCGATAATACATTGACCTTCTTCCAAAACCTTCTTGATAGTGACACTGTTATCTTGTCGCTTTGAAAATCTGTTGAGTCCTGTTGCCACTTATCAGCTTGCGAATGCTTTTTAAGTTCAAGTTGCTGATGCTGTTGTCGCAATACACGATAAAGCAATACTCTTACTTGGCGCCATTGACCATGCTTAACTGCCCTTGAATAGACCCACCACGCAGGTAAAGGGTGCGTTTTATAATAATGTCTTATTCGTACCACAACAAAACCAATGAGAATCACACTAGCTGATACTACCAGAATAAAAGTCCAATGGGCTTTTAACCATGACTGGAATGTATGCGAGACCTTAACCGTTTCTCCTGCTACCTCTATGGTTTTTAGTTGTTGAGAATCTAAATCCCACCATGTTAATTGATAGGTTGGAAAAGTGAACTCACCTCCTGCTTGCAGCACATACACACTCGACTCTTTACGTTCTGAAAAATAATCACCACGTGTTTGAGAGTCTGAAAGTTGATTGGGCTGCGGATAGCTTTGGTACTCATGGTTAGAAGAACTATCTATTATACTAGGAAGCAACATCGCTAAGGTATCGTCACCTCTAATAGTAAGTGTTCGAGTTATGGTATCTCCGACTTTTAACTCCTCACTTGAGTGTTTCCATTGCTGATCTATGCTTAGATTACGCCCAGAGACCCACGCTTGATCGTCTGTTAATAACCCTGATGGTATTGCTGCTGTAAATTGCTGCGGCGCACTGTATAAGGTGCCTGATACATTACCGCCTCCCTCACGGGAAACCTCGATATTCACTTCGGTAGAAGGCACCACAAAGCGCCCTTTCTCTTGCGGGTATAAGGTAATTTCCCAACGTTGATGGCTCCAAGTGATCCCATCTTTTCTTTCAGCAAAATTGGTCGCTAACGTATTTCGCTGCTTAGTGACAACATTCGGGATCTCAATATTGGCGATGCGAGTACCGCTGGTAAACCATCTTGGGGTCGCTACTTCAATATAAAGAATGATTTGCTCATTGACCGCGTAGCGAGGCGTTTTAAGTGATGTTTCCTTATTAGTTGGCTCACTAAGCCACGTTTTTATTACTACTCTGTCTGATTTATTTAACTCATTTGGTGATGTCGCGTGCGTTGGAAAGCTGAAACCCGCAACTATCATAATAACGACGAACATTAGATGAGTTGTGCTGTATTTACTAATGGTCATCTTCACTTCTCCTTCACTGCATCTGTTGCGTGATTGCGCGTTTGTTCGTATCGTTGCAGTTGAAACTTAGCACGTAAAAAATATTTCGGGTCAGCCTCAACTCTACGTAACCATTTATCGGCTAATTCTTGACTGCCCAAAATCTCATTGGCATTGAGGCTCTCTTTTGTCATTAAAGAGGCATCAACCTCTTCATCGGCACCATCCCCTGTTTTAGGCTGATCGTCTCCTAGCTCAAACGACTCTTCTGGACCGTCAGTTGTTCCTTTTTGGCTTTCACTGGTACGGTTTACTTCATCGACAATACCTTGCATCACAGACAAATTATTTTCCGTTTTTTCTCTTAATTCTGAATCAATATCATCAGCTAATAACCCCTGGAAAATATCCCGCGCTGCTACATATTCTCTTTGTCTTGCTAGCGCGTTTGCCGCATTAAACAGTCCTAAATTAGACTTCACTTGTAAAAATGCGCTGTGGGCTAATTGATATTCTCCCGCATAGTAATACGCAGTTCCTTTTTTAAGTGGGTCTTGGTACTGCTTTGCCGCTTTTAAATAGTCTGATTGTTCGAAATACCATTGACCCTGTTGATCCGCCGTCAGCCATAAATCCATCCAGCCATCAGTGATTTTTTGCCATAATGTCACCGTACTCACTGGCTCTTCAGTTTTAGCTTTTAAGCTCACGTTTTCAGCGTAGGTCGCCGTTGAATATAAGGTTGGAAAAACCACACACCCCACTAAACACCATTTCACTAACCAGCCTTTTCTAAACCATGAAAGCATCAATAACGCGACCAAAAACAGTAAATAGTAACCCATGTCTTTCCATGGCATCGCTGACTCATTATTCAACTGCATATGACGCTGAATTTTATTGTTTAATGATTGAATATCACGGTCATCAACCGTCACTTCAACCACACTACCATCGCTTTTTCGCGCTAACGTTTGTAACGAGGATAAATCCATTGGGTTATCACTAACTCTATCTTTATTGCCAGCCGCTAGCACCAATAGTTGATGTGAGCTATTTTGAAAATACTCTTCATACGCTTGAATCGTCTTTGGGTTAACACCGTCACTGATCAGTAAAACGGTTCCTGCGCTGTTATCACCAAGTTGTGGTTCTATTAATGCTAGCGCACTCTCTGCACTCTTCCCTTCAACTGGCATAATATCAGGATGAATTGCGGCTAAAAACGGAGCAAAAACAGAGTTATCTTTGGTTAATGGCATGGCTAAATGTGAAGAGCCGGAGAATACGACAAGCCCGGTTTTTCCACCTTTTCGTTTATTAAGTAAATCTCGGATCTTCTGTTTAGATCGCTCTAATCGACTTGGCGCTAAGTCTTTTTGCAACATAGATGGGCTATTATCTAATACAATTAACAACGCTGCTTTATCTTCACCAAACGGGGACGGTTCACGCTCCCAAGTTGGCCCTGCACACACAATAATAGCGATAAGCATAGAGACACTAAGTAACTTGAGCGGAAGCTGTTTTTTCCAACCCATATCATTGATGGTTAATGCCGAACGCAAATGCTCAGGTAATACATCTTGCCATTCATTCTTACTGTCCTGCTTCCAACGTAAATACACCAACAAAGTAAAAGGTAATAAGGCCAATAGCCACCAAGGTCGAATAAAATGAAACTGCTCAACGATTTGTTGCCACATAAGAGAATCAAACATCCGCCTCTCCTGCTTTAAAATAACGTTTAACAGTCACTAAGCTAAACGCCAATAAATACATAATAACGATCAACATTACTGGGTAGTAATGTATTGATTGCTTTGGACGATAAGTCGTACTCTCGTACAATTGCGGTTCTAATTTTCCAATTTCATCATAAGCCAAACTTAATTCGTCACGGTTCATCGCCTCAAATGCATTACCACCGGATAATTTAGCTACGCGATTTATGACTTCCATATCAAGCGCTTGTTCACCCACGGTTTTTGGGTCCCCCATCGCTATCATATGAATACGAACCCCTTTCGCAGCTGCGACTTTTGCCGCATCCATTGGTTCAACATAACTGCCTGTGTCATTACCATCGGTTAGTACAATCGCAACTTTTTCTCTTGGTTTTATATCAATCGTATTATCTAGTTTTACCGCCGTTTCATCGTCACCACTTTGCTCGAATACTTTTATCGCTAAACCAATGGCATCGCCTAAATGGGTACTTTGCCCAGCCATTGCCACATCGGTTTGATTAAGCAATTCAAGCCAAACTTTTTGATCAGCGGTAAATGGCGTTTGAACAAAAGCCGCATCACCAAACAAAATGAGCCCTAAACGATCGCCTTTCCTGGTTTTCACAAAATCGGATAGCACTTCTTTTGCAGCATCTAGACGTGAAATGGATTGGCGCTCACCATTATCAGTTGGAGTAGAAGAAACGAAATCTCGCTCAGCCATTGACCCTGATAAATCGACCACAACCATTACATCTCGTCCTAGCTGTTCACGGGTTTGCGGCTCTCCTAAAATGGTCGGTTTAGTTAATGCTAAAACCAATAACCCCCAAGATAAAATCAAAATTGCTTTTTGCCACACACTAGGAGTCAGCTGACTTGCCCCATCAGATGGCGTTTCATCTAAGGCTTTAGCAACCACATCAAAGAATGGCACCTTAATCGCAGATTGACGAGTACGATAAGCAGGAATGAACCAATAAATAACCATTGGCAATGGCAATATCCACCACCAATGCGGGTTCGCAAATTCAAGTTGTTCAACCAACATTCGTTTCTCCCTGATGATGACGTAACCACGCTTCACATAAGATGAGTAATTGCTGTAACTCTTGAAAGGTTAATTGTTTTTTACTCTGAACTAACGCTTTCATCCACCCTTTACCAAGGTCATCATCAAAAGGGGTCGAACTTTGCGGAAAATAACCATCGATTACGCAAAGAAAATCATGACCAAAAATAGGGGCATGTTTAGGATTAAGATAAACAATCGCAGCTTTCATCACCTCAAACAGATCATGAGTTATTTGCTGACTCACTTGTGATTCATTCGACATTTTCGCTTGCTCATCAAGCCTTGCTTTCATGGAAATAACGAGTGTTAACGCTTCACGACGATAGCGATTTCCCCACCACTTTTTTCCCCATTTTATTGCTTTGTAGAGACTAAAAACGACCAAAGCGATTGCGATTATTTTCCAACCTAACGTTTGAGGAAACCAGCTGACATGTTCAGGGGTAACTACTTCACTCAGATCTCTTAATATATAGCTACTTGGTGGTGTATGAAGGCTCATCGACGACCTCCTACAGCACGTTTAAATTGTTCGATATGAGTGCCTGATGTATCAGTCTCGATAACAGGCAATCCTTTTGCAGCCATAAGTTGGATCAGTTGTTCTCTTTTTAAACTTTGCTGCTCACTTAACCCTTTATTGGCTAAATCAAACTTCTTTGCCTCATTAATACTAATTTGCAATGAACCATCGCCAACAACCCAGTCGTTATGTAATGCTGGAAGATGCGATTCAAAAGGATCAGAGATAAGCACACCAAGTACATCGTTATGCTTTTGAAGATGCTTTAAATGAGTAATATCATCCGGTGTAGCGCCATGCCAATCACTAAGAATGATGATTGTCGTTTCTTTTAGCTTTAGACGTCCTAGTAAGGTGACAAATTGAGAGAAACTTACCGTATC
>JAAGZR010000689.1 GCA_024206155.1 Aliivibrio sp. | reverse complement strand
TAATTTTTTAGCTTCACTTTTTCTAAGTAGCACATAGACAGCACCAGTTCCGCCATGTTGTGTTTTTGCTGAGTGAACACACATGACTTCTTTTATTTGTGGTAGCCATTGAGCAACATGGCTTTTAATTAAAGCAGGAGGATTGGATTTAGCTCCTTTGCCATGAACAATAACGGCAAAACGGATATCCATTTTTTGACATTGCTTTAAAAAATGTAAGATCTCATCTCTAGCCTGTTTTAGTGTTCGTTTATGCAGATCTAAGCGTGCTTGAATATCATACTTACCTAAACGAACTTTTCGATAGACTCCATCTTGCATGCCGTCACGTTTGTATTCAATTACATCATCAGGTTGCAATAAAATCGCGGTATCTAAAGATAAATAATCTGAGTCTGTTTCAGCTAAAGCTTGTGCAGCTTCTTTTCTTGCTTGTTGAGATTCATTTGCCTTATGCGGAGATGAAGTAGGAAGCACTGTATCTTGTGTAATTGGTTTTATATCGCCCATCATTTCTTGAAATAGTGATAATTCATCAGAATGTGACATAAAGAATCCTTAAAGCGATCATATAATATTGGAAGGATTATAATTATTATACGTACTATTATTAAACAAATATTGAATAAATCCATGTATTTGATGAATTAATAAGCGAACAAATTAAAAAATGAAAATAATGCTTGTCAAAAAAATCCTGAGCAGTATTATAGCCCTCGTTGACACGGACAATGTCTTTAGTTAACAGCTCGGTGAATAGCGCAGCTTGGTAGCGCATCTGGTTTGGGACCAGAGGGTCGGGGGTTCGAATCCCTCTTCACCGACCACTTTTAAGAAAGCCGCATCAGAAATGATGCGGCTTTTTTGCATTTTAACCAGCTACTAGCTAGGGTGATCAGTTGTTTAGCACGATTGGTATAAATGGTATTGGTATCATTCAACACCATTTATGATTCATGACAATCTATTGATATGATCCTAATTATGGGTATTAAATAACGCTAATTTTCCATTCTCTTTAAATGCAACCACTTGGTATTTATCTTTTTGGTCACCATATTCCATGCCAGGAGAGCCCATTGGCATACCAGGAACCGCGAGACCTTTAAAATCTCTAGGATCGGCTAAAAAGTTTTTAATATCTGATGCCGGGATATGTCCTTCAAATACATAACCATCAATTACAGCTGTATGGCAAGAGGCAAGGCGAGGATCGACACCTAGCTTTTCTTTTATTGCGGCCATATCTTCATGCTTCTCTGTGTTTACGTCATAGCCATTATCTTTCATATGTTCTTCCCACTCAGTACAGCAACCACAGTAAGGGGATTTATAAGAGGTGACTTCAGTTGCTGCAAATACTGTTGAGCTCATTAACATTAGAGAAGTTAAAGTGAGTGTTTTTACTTTTTTCATTGTGAAGATTCCAAAGGTTATTTTGAATTAGGTGATAGCCAAAACCAGTAGATAATGGCAATAATTAGAGCAATACCAATTAGATTAATCATGCGATGCTCCTTTATTACTTATGAGTAACTCGTTGAGAACGAGGAGTAAATAGTCGTAGTCGGTTAGCATTAGTCACGACAGTAATTGAAGATAATGCCATTGCAGCCCCTGCAACCACTGGGCTTAATAACATGCCAGTAAATGGAAATAAAATACCAGCAGCAATAGGAATGCCGACAGTGTTGTAGACAAAAGCACCAAATAGATTCTGTTTCATGTTTTTTATTGTGGCTTTAGATAACTCTATAGCGCTTACAGCGGTTAGTAGTGAGTGGTTCATCAACGTAAGATGAGCGCTTTCAATCGCCACATCGCTACCATTACCCATGGCGATGCCAACCTCCGCTTGTGCGAGAGCAGGGGCATCATTAATACCATCACCAATCATGGCAACTTTTTTGCCTTGGTTTTGTAAGGTTTGAATCGCCTGAGCTTTTCCATCAGGAAGAACCCCTGCAATCACTTGGGTAATTCCCAGTTCTTTTGCAACGTATTGAGCGGTTTCTTTACGATCGCCAGTAAGCATAACCACATCAATACCAAGTTGAGTTAATTGTTCAATGGCTAACGCTGAGTCTGTGCGAATGGAATCACTGACTTCGATAACCCCAATACACTCATTTTTAATAGCGACATACAGTGGTGTTGCTGATGGTGAAACGGTAATGATTGGTATATCAATACTGTTTTCCATTAGATAAGTATGATTACCAATGTAAACCGTATTACGATTAACCAGAGCAGAAGCCCCTAATCCTAGTTGAGCGATAAATTCACTACTGTCGATAATAGGCCAAGTATTGTTCTCTAAATAGCTTATAACTGCTTGCGCTAAAGGGTGTTCAGAGTGACGTTCAACCGCTGCTGCTAATGAGATAACATGCATTTCTGAATGATGATTAAAAGTAGTCACTTTGGTTACAGTTGGCTTACCTTCGGTTAATGTTCCGGTTTTATCAACAACAACAGTATCGATTGTGCTTGCCGTTTGAAGCACATCAGCATCCTTTATTAAAGCGCCGAACTCGGCGGCCTTACCTATACCTACCGTTACCGACATTGGTGTAGCAAGACCAAGAGCACAAGGGCAGGCAATAATCAGTACCGTTGTTGCAACAACCAGCATGTAACTAGAGGTAGGTTCTGGCCCAAAGTTATACCAAATTAAAGCAGATATGATCGCAATGATTATAACGCTTGGGACAAATACCGATGATATTTGGTCAGCTAATTTTGCCAATTTAGGTTTACTGCTTTGAGCATTGCGAACCATTGAAATAATACGAGCTAACATGGTGTGTTCACCCACGTTTGTTGCTATGAAAGTAAAACTTCCTTGTTGGTTAATGGTGCCAGCATGAACGGTATCATCTTTGGATTTTAAACAAGGTACAGGCTCACCTGTTAGCATTGCTTCATCTAAGTAGCTTTCTCCACTGATGATTGAGCCATCAACAGGTATTTTTTCACCTGGTTTGATTTTAATTTTCATTCCTTGGGTGACTTGAGCAATTGGTAGGGTTATTTCTTGGCCATTTTGTAATACGGTTGCGGTTTGTGGTTGAAGATCTAGCAGTTTTTCTATTGCAGTAGAGGTGCGATTACGAGCTTTAGTTTCTATTAAATTTCCAAGCGTAATTAAACCTAAGATCATAGCCGTTGCTTCAAAATAAACATGACGAGCTTGCAGTGGAAAAAACTCAGGATAGATAACCAGAGCCATAGAATAAAGCCAAGCAGAGCCGGTTCCCAATGCGACCAAGGTGTCCATAGTTGCTCTATGGTGGGTAAAGGCTTTCCATGCGTTCACATAGAAATGCTTACCGGCAGTGAGCAGTAAACCTAAGCAAATTAAACCTATAAGCCCCCAAGCCAATTGGTCATTTACTGTGGTGATTTGCATATTTCCACCAAAGACACCCCAAAGCATTAATGGTGCACCTATGATAAGAGAGATGATGGTGTTTTTTTTATGTGTGGCAATGGTTTTTAAGAATAACTCTTTTTGTCTAGCACGACGTTGGTCTTCATTTAAACTTAATTCTGCACCATAGCCACCAGCTTCAATTGCTTGAATTAGTTCTGTTACGTTGATATTGCCGTGAATAAGAGCGGTTCGCTCAGCCAAATTAACGGTTACTGATTGCACATGATCCACTGTTGAAATAATGCTTTCTACAGAGGCGACACAACTGGCACAAGTCATTCCTGATAGTATTAATTGAGTTGTTTTATCATCTATTATGGGAGTTGGCTTTGTTGCTTTGATAATCGGCTTAGTCTGATTATTTGAGTCTTGTTTACTATCAGAATTCAGTGACGTCGTGTTTGCTTCAGGAACAAAATAGCCAAGCTTCTCAATAATATCTACGATGCTTTGATAAGGAAGTGTTGTTATCAGAGTTAATTCTGTTTTGGTTACTGAGTAGTGAGATATGTTTGGGTTGTTAGCAAGATCTTGTTCAACTTTTGCTACACAACGACCGCAGTTTAACCCAGATAAGGGAAGAGTAAATTCCTGACTCATAATAACCTCGTTAACTATTCTTGATATTGCGAATAATAAACCTTACAGTAAATGGAAGGTCAAGATATTAAATGAGATAAAACTATGAATATTAGTGAAGTAGCGAAGTTAACAGGACTAACAGCGAAAACCATTCGGTTTTATGAAAGCAAAGGAGTGATAAAAGAAGCAAGTAGGAGTGCTAATGGATATCGTCAATATACTAAGATTCAGGTAGAGGAATTACAATTAATTAGACGTTCAAGATTAGTTGGATTTAGCTTAGAAGAATGCCAAGAACTATTAAGTTTATCAAATAATCCTAATCGTCGAAGTGCAGACGTAAAAACAAAAACGTTGGATAAAGTTGCAGAGATCGAAGAAAAAATTCGGGAACTAAAAGGAATGAAGCAAACATTATTAGATTTAGCTGATGCTTGCCCAGGTGATGAAGGCCATGATTGTCCTATTATTAAAGGATTAACCCGCTGCCATTAGAAATAACAGCAACAGGTTTACTACTCAATAGGTTAGTAAAGAAGAGAATAAAGTTGACGACGGTACTTACCTGCGACAGGGTTTCCTTGACCAAGAGCTGATAATATATCCATCATGGTTTTCTTAATTTGACCATCTTGCGCGTTAAGATCTTTTAGCAACGCTGCCATTAAAATATCTAGTGCTTCTTCTTGTCGGCTGACTTGACTGTATTGAATCGCAAGCTCTAAAGCTAACGCATTATTGCTAGGATCTGCGTTATATTTTTCTTCTAATGCTTGGATTTCTGGGCTGCTTCCTGCTTGTTTATGTAGTTCAAGCTTAGCAATTAACTCTTTGTATTTGCTGTCTTGATCTTGCATTAATATTTCAGAAAGAACAGCCTCTGCTTGATCAAATGCTTGGGTTTCAATATAGCACTGTGCGATATGCAGTTTTATTTGACCATTACCGCCAAAGTGCTCAAGAAGAGCG
>JAAGZR010000111.1 GCA_024206155.1 Aliivibrio sp. | reverse complement strand
ACGTTGAAATTCTGCAATGTCTCGAGCGCTCATTGTCGCTATTTTATTGAATTGATCGCCCAAAATTAATTGCTTAACAGTTAGTCGCATAATCACACCATAAGTAAAGGTTTACATCTGTTTACATTATAAACGATTTTAACGTTAAGGTGTGGTTTTATTTAGGTTTTATTTAACGATTTTTAGCGAATGTTTGCCGTTAAATTGCCGTTTATTACCCGGTAAATTGTGGCTTTGTAAAGGGGTTAAAGGGAACTCCCTTTGTACGCGAATGTATACATTCGACAGCGTGCCTGTCTAGTTTCAACTTGATTAGCAAATGTTTAGCAAAAACATAGCATTTAATAACTGTTTGATTAGCAAATGTGTAGCATCTACTTAGCAAGTGTTTAGCAGTTAAGTAGCAAATGTTTAGCAGTGTGTAGCGTTATACTTATCAAGCTATTAAGGCTGTGTGTTAGATAAACAAAGGGCTACAGCGTGTCAGTAGGTATTGCTTAAACCTTTGTATCAAAACATCGAATCGTTTTTATTTGACCCAAAATTTTATTTACGCATGTTTTATTGATGTTTAGCAGGTTTAGATAAGGTTCACTCGGCTAAATAAAAGATGATTGATAGCTATTAACATAATAAGAAGTAGCTAATAGGTTTGACTCAATATCAATAGACTTTAGATATTCAAGAAAAGCTGACAAAGAGACAGTTATCTGATGTACACCCAACTTATACACTTTGACCTAAAAAGAGACAGTTATCTGATGTACACCCAACTGGTACACTTTAGCCTAGTAAATGTTTATATTTTTGAATGGTAGGATTTGATAATTTAGCTGCTTTAGCAACACTTCTAATTGATACTCGGTCACCACTGCTAATTAAGTGTTTAACCGCTGCTATAATGCGATTCTCTGTCGATTCTGTGCGTTTTTGTGAGGTATGCTGCTGACCTATGCGCTGTCGGTCGCTTAAATCTATGGAATCACCCCATAATTGTATTTGTTTAGAGCAAGCGCCTCTGTCTTTTGCGTCACCAGTTCCTGTATATTTATCCCAAGTCCATTTGGCAACACTTCGGGCTGTAGCTTTAACCTCTGGGAACGATAACGGGCTTTCAAAAGTATTCATCTTTTCAGCTCTGGCAATGACAACATCAAGCCAGTGATCAAACGTCATATTATCTCGAGCATTATTAACTTGCTTGTAAGTCCAAAACCTTAAATCATCAAATAGCCTATTATTGCGCCCTAGGCCATCTAATTCGCGCTTTATTGGTTTAGGTAAAGTAAGGTCAACATACTCGGCTAATTCGTCCAGTGTGTATGATTCTGTTCGTGGTGCGTAGGTATCCCAAGCATCATGTAAAGGGTTTTTAGTTATCAAACCAACATACCCAACATCAGCACTTAACAGGTCAGATAATCCACGCTCGATTGCTTCAAGATAAAACCTAGGCTTAGCCCTGCCAGCCTCTGTAGTCACCACTGGAACATTCAGCATATAAATTAAATGTGAATGCCCGTTGTCTGGGTTAACAGTAACGTAATTAGGCTTTGGCGCGCCTGTATCATACCAATGATAAAGACCGTTAGGGTTATCAACATCAAAAGCTATTGCCCTAACATGACAGCTTGGGTTGTGTTGAATGTTACGCCTTTTGATAGCCATTTCTCGAGGCATTTTCTTGATGCCATACCCAATATCATTCGCACAATATGGATAGTACGGAAGTCCATCTATAAATGACTGTTCAGCGGTTGATGTCATTAAAGGTAATTGCATGAATTACCCCAACTCATCATTAGCTGATTTTACTTCAATATTAAAATATTCAAGCTGAGAAATATCACATAAATACCAGTGGTGGCTATTTGTTAAAGGGTTCTTTTTGTAAGGTTTAACGCAAAATAGCTTTAGGCCATGCTTAGCTAATCGAGCATTAGACTTCTGAGCAATGTCGCCAATATTATTACAAAAAAATTGGCCGCAAGCAGCATGCGTTAATATT
>JAAGZR010000007.1 GCA_024206155.1 Aliivibrio sp. | reverse complement strand
TTTTATTTGTAATACTCTGCTTGCCATTGTGGAACACCTGAGTTATAACGCTCATACCATTCGCGCTCAATTGTTTCGATTTGCGCTCGGGTTAGTTTTAAAATGGTTTTGCCAGTTCTTTTTCTAGTATTCTTCATTGATTTGAGTTTTATTTATTAGCGTTTATTAACAACTGTCTTTCTCGCATAGCTTTGTGCGTATCACTTATCAGTTCGTAGCGTTGTTCGCTTGTAAGACCAGCTATGTAGCTAGTATTGTAGCGCTCGTTTGATAGTTTGTGTAAGTGGTCGTAGTAGTTTATACGTTTCATATTAGTTGTTTATTATATTATCCAAAGAGTTTCGTATTTTATCTGTAAATACCAAAGTCTGCATCGAGCTGACCGGTGATAAGACCGAATATAAGGAAACCAATTCCAGATATTGCCATTGTAGTTAAACCAATTACGGTTGCATAAGTGATAGCTATAATAGCTTTGTGAGTAAACTTTCTCATTTGTTAGTTGATTTATAGTAGTTAATTCTTTCTTGTACTTGCTCGCGAGTAATCTCACCGTCAAGTTGCATGAGTAGATACCCACTCATATCGATTTGCTTGCCATTTTGGCATGTTAGTATAAATTGCATAGTTAATTATTTAGAAGTCACGGTGAGAATCGAACTCACCTATTTACCATTGTGACTAGTTATCGCATGCTCGTGTTATTTTATGTCGCTAAGGCGATAGCTCAACTACGACATTAGTTATACTGAATTTAAGCAGTTTGTTTCAAGTTATATTACTTCAGTATTTTGAAGTACTTTTGGAACTGAAGTGGAAGAAGTATACGAGTTATACTTTAGCCAGCAAGATAAGTGGTCAAGATTTTCAGACATTAGTTCATACGCTTTATCATGATTGTACTTGAATGTTTTACCATTTTTGAATGTGACTTCAATGATAGTATTTTGACCTATTAGAGATTTACGAATGACGAATCTTTTTGATTGAATTGAATTTTGCATAGTGTTTATATTTAATTGTTATTTAGTATTTATATTATTATCCAGTTGCTGTCGTATTTTGTTTGTAAAGAGTGTAGTTTTATTTAGTATTAGTTTTTGTTTAGTAGTTATTACACTACACTTCTTTGTGTGTAATTATTTTGTTTAACTCAATATCTACAAGTTCAGATATTTCATCATTAGTTAAA
>JAAGZR010000688.1 GCA_024206155.1 Aliivibrio sp. | reverse complement strand
CACCGGCGATGATACCTGTACCTTCAGAAGCTGGTTGCATGTAAACTTTAGAACCAGAGTGACGACCCTTGATAGGGTGCTGAAGAGTAGTACCCTTCAAGTCAACTGTTACTAAGTTACGACGAGCTTTTTCCATTGCTTTTTGAATAGCAGCAGGCACTTCACGCGCTTTGCCGTAGCCAAAACCAACACGACCATTACCGTCACCAACGACTGTTAATGCAGTAAAACTGAAAATGCGACCACCTTTAACCACTTTTGATACGCGGTTAACGGCGATTAGCTTTTCAGCCATATCACTTTGTTGTGAGTTTTCTTGATTATGATTAGCCATTATCAACCCCTAGAACTGAAGACCAGCTTCACGAGCTGCTTCTGCTAATGCTTTAACGCGACCGTGGTAAAGGAAACCAGAGCGATCAAAAGCAACTTTATCAATGCCTTTGGCTACAGCACGTTCAGCTATCGCTTTACCTACTGCAGTTGCTGCTGCAACATTACCTGTTTTTTCAACTTGAGCACTAACTTCTTTGTCTAAAGTAGACGCAGATGCGATTACTTCAGAACCCGTAGGAGCAATTAATTGAGCGTAAATGTGACGAGGAGTACGGAATATAACTAAACGATTCGCACCCAGCTCGCTAATTTTTGCACGAGAGCGTTTAGCTCTGCGCAAACGAGATGTTTTCTTATCCATAGTATTACCCTACTTCTTCTTAGCTTCTTTACGACGAACGTATTCATCAGCGTAACGTACACCTTTACCTTTATAAGGCTCTGGCTTACGGTATGCACGAATGTTCGCAGCGGTTTGACCAATTAAATGCTTATCAGCACCTGAAAGTGTAATTTCAGTTTGGCTAGGAGTTTCACATTTTACCCCTTCAGGGATATCGTGCTTGATAGGGTGTGAAAAGCCTAGAGATAAATCTAATGATTTACCTGCAGCTTTGGCACGGTAACCAACACCTTGTAAAACTAATTTCTTTTCAAAACCTTTACTAACACCTTCAACCATGTTGTTGATTAAAGCGCGTGCAGTACCGGCTTGAGCCCATGCATTTTTGTCATCACAAGCGATTGTAGTTTTGATTTCGTTCTCTTCATGAGAAACAGCAACAAAACTGTGAATCGTACGTGATAATTCACCTACTGGACCTTTAACTGTAATGTCTTGACCTGATAACGTAACGGTAACGCCAGCAGGAACAACGACAGGTGCTTTTGCAACACGAGACATAGT
>JAAGZR010000687.1 GCA_024206155.1 Aliivibrio sp. | reverse complement strand
TGAAATGGGACACTTAACTTACATGGAATGTATATTCAATAAGGCTTCATAGAAGATCGAGACATCGAAATAAAAGTACATCAAACAAATAAACCAACTTGATCATTCTTCTGGATCTAAAATAAACCAACTGCAATTAAAAAAATGGATATTTACAACAGGTGATTTAATAAAAAAACCAAATAACAGCTCATTTAGATCTAATTCAAGATCAAAAAATAATTTATCTTCTTTTTTAAAGGCAAAATCAGATTATAAGCGCTATAACTGTGGATAACTTGTGATTAGTTCATGATCATTCTTCAATAAAATAGATGATCATTGTTTCAGAAACACTATGATCATGCTTTTATTTTTTAATGATCATTGATCCATTCATATATTGATCATGCTTTCATTAAAGTCTTGATCATGCTTTCAAGATTATTAAATTTTACTTGTTTATAAACAATGGCTTGCGATCAAATTATTGACCAGATCAAAGATCAATATAATCATATAGATCAGTAATAATCATAAAGATCAGTTTAAAAGAATAATAATTTTTTTCTTTCTTTAAAGATCCAATTCATTTAATCTATGCGAAAGAATGATTAAAATACAATGAATGTCAGTTGAAAATGAATCATATAAAAACTACAGATAACAAAAAGATCTATATCCCTCTTCCTAGAGATCACAAGGGGGGACACTTATTTGAAATACCAACAAATCTAGTTGATTGGATCGCCCAATATCAACATTTTAAAGGTGTAACAAAAAGTATCTTAGAATTAATGAATCTAATTTCATTAAAAGGTTTTTCTTCACCTGACGGTTTAGTTTCCACAACTGAAATCATTGAAGCAACAGATGGACATTTAACCAGAGCCGCTATTCAACAACGTTTAAGAACAGCGGTAAGTATTGGTTTATTCGAGCAATTCCCAGTTCAATTTGAACAAGGGCTTGCTGGAAAAACGATGTTGCATAAATTTATTAATCCATCTCATTTAATTTCTATATTAGGTATTACTAGCTTAAAATCTGAACAAAGTCATGAACAAGAAAAACAAAAACGTTCAAAAGCTCTAGCTCAAACACAAGTTAACCGCCAATTTTTAACAGAGCATGGATTAAGTATTCCACCAAGTATGCGTGATGAAGCCGATCAATTTGTTGTATCACCAACAAATTGGGCAGGTATTATAGATCAAGCTTTAGCGCCACCACGAACACGTAAAAATTATCAAAAAGCAATGGTTGCAATCTCTGGAACTAAAGCGATCATTGAAACTAGATCATCAAAAAACATAATGACAGTGGATGATCTTATGACTCTTTTCGCTTTGTTTACGTTGACCGTTCAATACCACGATCATAATCAAGATGATTACCATATCCAAACTAAAACGATGGGGAATAAAACCCCAATTTATATTACGGATATTTTAACTTTACGTGGTAAAAAAGATTCAGGACCAGCGCGTGATTCTATTCGTGAAAGTATTGATCGTATTGAATTTACTGACTTTCAGTTACATGAATTAACTGGACGTTGGTTAAGTGAAAATATGCCTAAAGGATTTAAAAGTGATCGCTTTCGTTTCCTAGCAAGAACCATTACAGCATCTGATGAAGCGCCAAAAGAAGGCAAAGATGGTGAAATTAAAATCAAGCCTAATTTGTATATCTTAGTATGGGAACCTTCGTTTTATGATGAACTACTAACCAAAGATTACTTCTTTTTGTTTCCACCTGAGATTTTAAAGCAACACACCTTGGTATTTCAGCTTTATAGCTTCTTCAGAAGCCGCCTAGCGCGCCGAATGACAGATAACCTACTCCTAAGCGAAATAAATCAAAAACTCGCTCGTAACGTCGATTGGAGACGTTTTTCTCTAGATCTGATCCGTGAACTAAAGAAATTAGCGAAAGATAAAGTAACGGATGAATTATTTATTGTTAATTTGTGGGGGTATCATTTGACGATCTCTATGCTAGATAACAATGAAAAATTGCCTGATTATCAAGTTGATATTCGTTGTGATCCAGAAGAAGTGATCCGTTATTCTCGTGCTCGAACCACAAATGCGGGTAAACGTAACATGGCTCCAACAATGCCTAATCCATTACGTAATGAGATCATGCCTAAGCAAGAGCTTGATCAGCTTTCCACAATTATAGATGGTGAATTTGCGCCAATTAAACGCAATAGCCCAAATAAATCTGGTCGTTTAGGACGAAGAGTTAAGCTTCGTAAACATTCAGCAGAAATTAATGCGGATGAATTAACAATAACATTAACGAAATACACCTCAGAACAGGCTTTAGAGAGAAGTATTACTGCATTATCAGCAATGACAGGACACAGTTCTTCGTCTATCTCTGAAGAATGTAAAGAACTGCTTGAAAAGCTAGATTATTTACAAGTTGCTGGTGAAGTTCTACCTTATGAAACGTTGAGTAAAACGATCGAGTTTTATAACAGCCAAGATCAAGGTAAACACTTATCTATTGAAAACCTGATCGCTGGACTTGCTGTTCGAAGAAAGATCTGTAAATTGGTTTTTCTACAGAACTATGATCAAGATGTATTGCGTGCTTTAGATGAAATGGCAGGGTAATCAAATCATTGACAACGTTATAGCTTTACTCTGACATAGCGATGACAAATGAATGTGGCTGAGGGTTATTATCTCTAACGAATAGACAACCTTTGTCCTTTACCAATCGAAAGATTGGCTCATATTGTTACACATCTTACATTTATTGGTTTCAATAATCGTATTGGCGAGCCTAGTGCTCGCCGTTTTTTTATCTATCAATAAATCCTCATCACATCCCCCGTATCTTATGGGGCCATGATCATTCTTCCATTATGAAATAAGGCTTTAACGCGAAGAGTCCTCGTATTTTCTTTCATTTTTTATTACCCTAATACTCAAATTTCACCTTAATATTTTAGAAGTAGGTAAGCATGATTGAACGTCAAGAAACAAAACAGCGCATGAGCCGTATCGTTAAGCATAACGGAACGGTTTATCTGTGTGGTCAAGTTTGTGCTGATGCAACCAAAGGCATAGCAGAGCAAACGCAAACCATGCTTGATAAAGTAGATCTACTACTAGATCAAGCAGGCAGCTCTCGTGAGCACATGTTATCAGCCACGATCTACATTAAAGATATGAAAGACTTTGCTGAAATGAATGCGGTTTGGGATGCATGGGTACCGGAAGGTCACGCTCCTGCACGCGCATGTGTTGAAGCAAGTATGGCTCGTGAAGCACTGCTTGTTGAAATATCAGTAGTAGCGGCTGAAAAATAATAAGAATAGATAACTAAAATAATAACTTACTTAGCAATATTATCTCTGGTTTGTTAGGTAACTTTGATATAAGGAAATGTCATGATCAATTATTCTGAACCTGCTTTTTATCTTGATGGTGTAAAGTACAAATCTCATCATTTTACTTTGCCACTTAATTACGATGATTACACATCTATCCCTGATCATGTTTCCGTTTATGTTCGAGAATTAGTAAAAGTAGAAAACAGCGATCTGGATCTTCCATATTTAGTTTATTTTCAAGGCGGTCCTGGTTTCCCTGCTGCTCGTCCACTCAGTAATTCTGGTTGGTTAAAGCGTGCCTTAGAGCAATATCGTGTGATCTTATTAGATCAGCGTGGTACTGGATTAAGCTCTCCGATCACAACTCAAACGATCCAACACTTAGATCCGATAAAACAAGCAGAATATTTAAGCCACTTTCGAGCAGATAATATTGTTCGTGATGCTGAAGTGATTAGAAAGCATTTTAACGTTGATAAGTGGGCCATCATTGGCCAGAGTTTTGGTGGGTTCTGTTCACTTACTTATTTATCATTGTTCCCAGAAAGCTTACTGGCTTCGTATATTACTGGTGGAATTCCTTCTATCTCACGCAATATCGATGATGTTTACCATGCGACATACAAGCGAACACTAGATAAAAATAATGAATTCTTTGCTCGTTTTCCACAGGCACAAGAGCTCTGTGATCGCATTGCGAACACGTTGCTAGATCACTCAGTTACTCTGCCTAATGGCCAGATTTTCACCGTTGAGCAATTTCAACAAATGGGGATTTGTTTTGGTATGGCGGGTGGGCCTGAGGAGTTATATTTCCAATTAGAAACGGCTTTTGTAGACGTTAATGGTCAACAAGAGTTAGGTTATGGCTTTTTAAATTATGTACTTTCACAACAAGCGCATTTAACTAATCCACTGTATGCGATTTTACATGAGTCGATTTATTGTCAGCATAACGCCTCAAATTGGTCTGCACACCGTGTTAGAGAGAGTTACCCTGAATTTAACCACCAGAAAGGCGCTCCATTACGTTTTACCGGTGAAATGGTCTACCCATGGTTCTTTGACCAACTTGAAACCTTAAAGCCTTTAAAAGCTGCGGCAGAGCTTCTAGCGGAAAAATCTGATTGGCCAAATTTATACAATACTGAACAACTCGCAAAGAACACGGTTCCGATGGCGGCAGCAACGTATGTCAATGATATGTTTGTTGAGTTTGATTTATCTCGCGAAACACTGAAGTCTATACCTAACTCTAGAGCATGGATGACCAGTGAGTATGAGCATAATGGCTTGCGAGTGGATGGGGAGAAGATCTTATCAACCCTAATATCAATGGCTGAAGATATTAAAGCAATTCAATAAGGTTGTTTGCTGATCCTGAAGCATGA
>JAAGZR010000686.1 GCA_024206155.1 Aliivibrio sp. | reverse complement strand
GCCTTAGTGGTTGCAGTGACTAAAACCAGTGAGATTGCGCTCAATAAAATAGAGATAAATACGAGAGAAAGCGAAATTCAAAACGATTCTCAAAATGAGAGAAACCAGTAAATTAAAAATAAAAACCTATAAAACACTGAAAAACAACAAGAAAATAACTGGCACAGTCCATGAAGCACTCTTTATAAGAGTTATCAAAAAAGGAATGCCATTATGAGTACATTATCTGTCTATCGCCTAAAGCAATGGCTAAAAAATGGTGAGAGCCCATTAGCAACAACGCTATTTCACATTGCTAAAGCCATTCGTCACTTTGAGCTACCAACACCTCAAATCCTTAATAAACTCCTTTATGGTCTACATAAAACCATCATTACTCAATGGCAAGCTTTTACCCATCTGGTATTTTATGTTCCTGCATTTAAAGGGCGATTAAATAGCTATGGTAAACGCACACTGCTATACGGCGGCTTACCCTTTTTTAGCGGTCCACTGACGATGACCATAGGTAATGATTGTCGCATATCAGGGCAAACCACTTTTAGTGGGCGAACAAACTCGGTTAACCCCACTCTCACCGTTGGTGACAATGTCGATATCTGTTGGCAAACCACCATTGCGGTTGGCAATAAAGTAGTAATTGGCGATAACGTGCGTATTGCAGGACAAGGCTTCCTCTGTGGCTACCCCGGACACCCAATTGATCCTACAGAGCGAGCACGTGGTAAAGCAGATTTAGACAGCCAAGTCGGGGACATTATTTTAGAAAAAGACGTATGGCTTGGCTCTCGAGTTAGCATCATTGGTAATGTGACGGTAGGTGAAGGTACCATTGTTGCCTCTGGCAGCGTGGTAACCAAAAGTCTTCCTCCTTTTGTGTTAGCTGGAGGAAATCCTGCAAAAGTCATTAAACCTCTAGATATAAGCTCGTCAATAACAACCTCAAGTACTAACAAAGAGGAAGTTAATTATGAAGCGTGATCTTATCGTTTTTGGCGAAGATTGGGGTGGTTTACCCTCTAGTACCCAACATTTAATTAAACAACTGTCACTGACTCGTAAAGTGATTTGGGTAAACTCAATTGGATTACGACAACCTAATTGGTCTTTGCATGATATTAAACGAGTATGGAGAAAACTGACAAAAACGACCACAGACAGTAAAAAAGAACCTCAACCAGCTCCTTTTCAAACAGTGAATTTAAAAACAATTCCAGCACCAAAGGGAAAATTTTCTCGATGGGTAGCCAAACAATTAATCGTTAGGCAATTAAAACCTATAATAAAAAAATCACAACTGAACCATCCTATTTTATGGACTTCTCTTCCTACTGTCGCGGATGTTTGTGGCAGTCTAGGTGAATCAGGCATTGTCTATTACTGCGGAGATGATTTTGGTGCGTTAGCAGGTGTTGATCATGAGATTGTACTTCAACATGAACAAAAACTCGTACAAAAATCAGACCTAATTCTCGCGGCGAGCCCAACGCTATGCCATAAATTCCCTAAAGAAAAAGTACAATTCTTACCTCATGGTGTCGATTTTACTCTATTTAACCAACCCGTTTTTAGAGCAAAAGACTTACCTAAAGATGGAAGACCCATCGCTGGATTTTATGGCAGCTTATCAAAGTGGCTCGACTATGAGTTAATTAACCAAGTAACTGAAATCAATCCAGATTGGCACTTTGTTTTTATAGGACAAAATGAATTAGCTTATAACCCAATAACACTACGTGAGAATGTACATCTTATGGGACCAAAACCCCATAGCCAATTGCCTCGTTATAGCCAACATTGGCAAGTTAGCCTATTGCCATTTGTAGATAACGAGCAAATAAGAGCCTGTAATCCACTTAAACTTTTGGAATATCTAGCAACCGGAACACCTATTATTAGTACAGATTTTCCAGCGTTACGCCCTTATAAATCAGTGATTCACACTGTAAATTCAGTAGCCGAATTCAATTCAAGCTTAAACTCTATCCAGCAAAAATGGCTAAAACAGAATAAAGAAGCACTTCATAAACGAACACAGCAACAAACTAAACTCATCAAGTCACATACATGGCAAGCAAAAGCTAAGCAACTTGAGCCTTGGTTGGAGGCATTATGATCACATTAAGCCAACGTTTTCTTATTATGTTTGAATCAGCATGGCGTCGTCGTTATCTGATCGCTATTCCTATTTTACTTATGCCAATCATTGGATTAGTGATTGGTAAATTGGCACCAAAATATTACGACTCTCATACTAGTATGCTTATTCAAGAAACAGCAAAAATGAATCCATTTCTTGAGGATTTAGCCGTATCAACCATGCTAAAAGAGCGTTTAAGCTCCCTGCAAACCTTGCTACATAGTAGACATATCTTAGGCTTAGTTGCAGAGGAAAGAGGCTATGTTCATGAATCAATGTCTCCTCAAGCCATTGATAATGCCATTACTCGCCTATCTAATAGTTTATCGGTCAATATGGCGGGGAAAGATTTAATTCGTATTGATTACCAATCTAATAAACCAGAAGGCATGAAAGAAACACTGGAAGCCGTAAGTCGTCATTTTACCGAACAATTATTAGCGCCAGAGCGATCCTCAATGACGGATTCTAGTCAATTCCTATCAGACAATATAGATCAACGCCGTGCAGAATTGGACCTTGCAGAAGGAAGACTAGCAGAATTTAAAAGCCGTGAAAATACCATTCTTCCTGCAATGCAAATCACCAGTTTGGATCGCTTAACCAAACTCAAACAGCGTTTATATGAACGCAAAGCAGAACTTGCAGGTGCAGAAAAACGCCTAGGATCTATTGACTTACAATTATCAAAAACTAATCCAGTTATTGGTAAAATAGAAGAACAAATCATTCGAATTCGTGGAGAGTTAACCTTACTTCAAGCCAAATACACACCTCAACACAGTAAAGTTCAGGGAAAATTAAGAAATCTGAATCGACTAGAGGAAGAACGAGCTCGCCTACTTTCGCAAACTCAACCCGGTCTAAGTAGCGAACAGCTGTGGGATATCGCTAGCAGCAACAGTGTTGAAGATCTTGCCAAAGCCCCACCCATTTTACTCTCTCAACTTGAGGAGCTACAAAAAGCTACTAGTAGAGTGGATGCTTTAAGTGAAGAAACGCGAGTTCTCGAAAGCATGATCAAGGATATGGAAGTACAAGCCTCACAATTTGGTGAGAATGAAAAAGAGTTATATCAGTTACAACGAGACTTAGTCTTAAAACGGCAGCTATACAACGACTTAGTAGAACGATTTGAAATGGCGAAATTAACTCGATCTCTTGGTGTCTTTGAGCAAGAAAAGCGAGTAAAAATAATAGATAGACCTTATAAACCAAACAGCCCGTCAAACTTACCTAATATTCTCTTTGTTATTGCTGGATTAATCGGCGGAATAGGTCTTGGAATTGGAATGGTCGTGATTGCTGAGCTATGCGACACCACAATACGAAGAAGAGATGAAATACAACAACTGAGCGATGCGCCAGTCTTAAGCCGTATTCCACCACAACCTGTTAAATGCTTTCACCTATTCCAAAACAAGTAATCTACTCCTGATCGCTGTTATACATCATGTCCATTTTCAAATTAATTATTATCGCTTCAAAACGATTTCTATATTCATTCTCAATTTGCAATTCTATAAAAACAAACCAATAAGATATTGAAAATTAACACTAATATTTATGGCACAAACTCTGCAATTCTATAAAACAAATAAGAATAAGGAGCTTACTATGAAAACAATTGTTCATGTTGTTCAGCATCTTTCTCCTGGAGGGCTAGAAGCCATGGTGCTAGATATGTTGGCATTTACTAATCCAAATTATCGCATTATGGTAGTGAGCTTAGAAGGTGAACTCCTTAGCACAATTAAACGCTGGCCAAGATTGGTTCAGTATAAAGAGCAAATAATCTGTTTAGATAAAGCTCCTTGTATATCAGTAAAAATAATAAAACAACTCGTCCGTATTTTTACTCGGTATGATGTCGATATAGTCCACTCTCACCATATTGGCCCTATGCTATATTCTAGCTTGGCAGCCAAACTGAGCACTAAAGTTCAACATATTCATACAGAGCATGATGCTTGGCATTTAAATGACAAAAAAGATCGTTATATACAAAAATTAATTCTCTTTTTATCTAAACCGACATTAGTTGCCGATGCTAACTTTGTAAAAGAAACCTTAAACAGAGTCTTTCAAAACTACCCAATTTATACGATAAAAAATGGTATTGACCCTTATAAGTTCAATATCGGTAACAAAAAAGTAGCCCAGAAAGCACTTGGCGTATACCTACCAAGTAACGCTGTTGTTGTGGGTAATGCAGCTCGCCTAGAATTGATCAAAGGGCAATCAAACCTCATTGAGGCTATGGCTTTTCTTGATAAAAAATATCATTTACTTCTCGCAGGATCAGGAGGGGAAAAAGAATATTTACACAACTTAGTCATACAGTACAAACTAGAAGATAGAGTTCATTTTCTTGGTCATATAGACCATATGCCAACCTTCTATCAAGCATTAGATGTATTTTGCCTACCTTCAAATAACGAAGGATTTCCACTGTCAACCTTAGAAGCGCAATCCTGTGGTATTCCTTGCGTAGCTAATAATGTCGGTGGAGTATCTGAAACTCTATGCCCTCAACATAGCCAATTAGTAAACAGTAATTTACCTATAACTCTGACTTGCGCTATCAATGATATAACTAAAAGAGCTTTCCAAGGCAGTCCGCGAGAATTTATTCTCAATCATAACAATGCGAAATCTATGGCAAATGCGTATGAAGCCCTTTACTTTCCAGGAGCTACTATATGAATTATTTTCTAATCATCGTAACCTCTATCAGTATTATTGCCGTTATATATCATCATGCCTTGTATCCAATATTCTTACATTGGTTTTCAAAAAAACACCCACTGCACGGCGTAAAATTAACACCAAGAGGATTTCACCAATCGAATAAAGATCGCATACTACCAACAATTACCATGATTATTCCTTCCTACAATGAGCAAGAATGGATAGCCGATAAAATTAGAAACGTCGCATGCATTGATTACCCACCCAACAAACTCACCATTATTATTGCTTGTGATGGTTGTACAGATAAAACGGTATCTATTGCTCAAAATACGATACAAGAGGCTATTTGTTCGGATGTGCATATCGAAATATTATCATTTGAAAATAACCAAGGAAAAGTGGCATTACTTAACCAATTAATTCCTCAATACAGTAGCGATATTATTGCGCTCAGTGATGTTTCTGCACTGCTTTCTTACGACGCACTATTAATTGCAGCGAAACATTTTGAAAACCCAAGCGTTGGTGTGGTTAACCCAACCTATCATTTACTGGTTCCAAGTTCTGAAGGCGAAAAGAATTATTGGGAATACCAAACCAGAATTAAACAACAAGAGGCGACACTAGGCTCAAGTCTAGGATCACACGGCGCATTTTATCTCTTTAGATCTGAATTATTTATCACTTTAGATGATGATACGATTAATGATGACTTTATTTTACCAATGAAAATCGTAGAACAAGGTTACCGTGCGATTTACGATCCGAGTATTCGAGCTTTAGAGCTTGAGCATGTAATGCAAGAAGAAGATTTTGCCAGACGCTTAAGAATATCAGCAGGAAACCTTCAACAACTATTGCGTTTATTTCCTTTACTTAGTCCAAAATATAAGGGAACTGCCTTTACCTTTTTCTCAGGAAAAGGGCTTCGATTTACCATGCCCTACTTTATGGTATCAGCCTATATTGGTTCAGCCTT
>JAAGZR010000110.1 GCA_024206155.1 Aliivibrio sp. | reverse complement strand
GTGCAATTGTCATAACTGACAGGCAGGGCTTGGTAGCGGGTAATGAGATCGCGAAGCCCCAACTTTTGACAAGTAGCAGCATAATCAAATTGAGTCACATTTATCACCTCAAGCCCAAATATTTGAGCAAGGTGACTGACCAGTTCATCAGGCGTAAAGATCCCCTGAGCTAAAAGAGCAGAAGGCACGGTGTGCGTTTCTGCTTGAACTGACTCTATGATGCTGCTTTCTTGCGTCGCGCTGATTAACTCAGCTTGACGCAAGATAGAGGCAAGGTTGGTGTGCATTTATGATTAACTGCTAGGGAGTAGTTTGAGCACATTTTGCAGGGGCAATGGCTTCTCCCCCAGACGCTTCGCACGTCCACTTTCCATCACCGTCTCTATTTAGCTTAACTATCTCACCTGAGGCGCTGCTATCGGTATCTAATGTAAATGTAATGCTACCTGCAGCGCTAGTACTACTATCTCGTGTTATAACGACTTTCCCTGTACCTAAATCCTCGAATGTACCAAGGCGTGCGTGAGTTACTGTTGTTGTAGTTGCTGTGGATGCAGCGGTAGGAAACTTACCCTCTGTTGCAATATAATCTTCAATATTTGTTTTTAACGCAGCAATATTTGCTAGGCCGACGCCAAGCTCTGCTTTTTTTACGTAGTTTTGGTATTGAGGTACAGCCACAGCGGTTAACACCCCAATGACGGCAACTACAATCATTAATTCAATTAAGGTAAAGCCTTTCTGTCCTTGACGTTGTTTCATTTTTCTCTCCAAGATGAATTAGGAATGATCCATGTTTTATTTTGATACGTAAAATAGTAAAACGAATAAGAAAATATGATAGAGAGAGAAGAGAGGCTTTCGAGTGAACAGTAAATTTTGAATGTAATGAGTGTAAAAGGACAAATTAAGCATGACTTAACTCTAAAAATTACAAATAAAACCTTATTTTATATCGCAAATCTTAATTTAAATACAATCGTTTAACTTGTTGGTTTCCCCGTTAATTATGTGAATTATATCAAAGATATAAGAGGAATTTTATGCTCTAAGAAATAAAAAAAGCCAGTAAATCACTGGCTTTTTGTTTATCGAAAATTTTTGTGTTTATTTAAAACGCATCGATAAATCCATGGCTTTAAGATGCTTGGTTAGTGCGCCAACAGAGATGTAATCAACCCCTGTCTCTGCAAACTCTGCAATCGTATCTAAAGTGACATTACCAGAGTTTTCTAGTGCGGCACGACCAGCGTTAATTTTTACGGCTTCACGCATCATATCGGTGGTGAAGTTATCTAACATGATAATGTCAGCGCCTGCATCAATCGCTTGTTGCAGCTCTTCTAAACTTTCCGTTTCAACTTCTACAGGTTTACCAGGGTTAAGCTCTTTTGCTGTTGAGATGGCTTTTTCAATTCCGCCACACGCGATGATGTGATTCTCTTTAATTAGATAAGCATCGAACACGCCAATACGGTGATTAAAACCACCGCCACACGCTACAGCATATTTTAATGCACTGCGTAAACCTGGAATGGTTTTACGAGTATCAAGTAGGCGACATTTAGTGTGTGCAATTTTTTCAGCGTAGGTTGCTGTTACGGTTGAGCAGCCAGATAGGGTTTGAATAAAGTTCATGGCATTACGCTCACCGGTTAATAGTGTGCGAGCAGGGCCTGTTAACGTACAAAGCGTTTGGTTTGGCTCTACGTTATCACCATCTTCTACGTGCCATTCAATAGAAACAGTACCGCCTAATTGTTTAAAGACTTCATCGGCCCACATTTTTCCACAAAACACACCATGTTCACGAGTGATGATGGTGGCTACAGACTGCGTATTTTCAGCGATTAAACTTGCTGTGATATCGGTATTTACCTCTAATGTACCGCCTAAATCCTCACGTAATGTGTCAGAAACCGCACGAGTAATTTCTGCTGGAAGTTGTTGTTTTAAATACTCAAGGCGGGAGGCGCTATCATGGGTTTTGATCATGGTAAGGTCCATTGAATGTATGAAATAGAATTATGGCGACAATAATACTCGCGCTAGAGCAGAATTTCATCATAAGATACAAAGATTAGTTTAATTTGAACGGGAATAAATGATGATATTCACTTTATCAACAGATCATTGGCTTAATGAAGCAAAGCATGTCGTCTCGCCATTTTATGATGATCGCCCTGATGATAAAGATATTTCATTACTGGTTGTCCATAATATCAGTTTGCCGCCAGGGAAATTTGGCGGGTCGTACATAGAGCAGTTATTTACCGGAACGTTAGATCCTAATGAACACCCCTTCTTTAACGTTATTCATCAATTTAGAGTTTCAGCCCATTGCCTAATTAAACGTGATGGCAGTGTCATTCAATTTGTCCCATTTAATGCAAGAGCTTGGCATGCAGGGATATCTTCATTTGCAGGTCGCTCACGTTGTAATGATTTTAGTATTGGTATTGAGCTAGAAGGCACTGATTTTACGGCATACACTCAAGAGCAATATGAAAGTCTAGCTGCGGTAACAAACGTGCTACAAGGCGCTTACCCATTGATAAGAGATAAAAGAATTACAGGTCACCAGTATATTGCCCCGTTTAGAAAGAGTGATCCTGGCCTTTCATTTAATTGGGATAAATACCATAAGTTAAGGAAATATAAGGAGTTAGCGGTATGATTTTTTATTGTTTTTTCTTAATTTTGAAGCGGTTTTATTTATTGTGAAAAGCCAATTGGTCATACCAATTATAAACATCATGTTTTCTTGATGTTAATTAAAGGTATGAATCAATGCTGTTCCATGATTCAAATCAACTTTTATCTAGACAGATTCCCTTTTTTAATGATAAATTGCCCCTCAAATTAAATTGGTAATACCAATTATTTAAAGTGACGAATGACTCACGGTAAGGTGAGAAGTAATCAACTTAAATTAGGTCGAGCTATGATGACATATCAAAGGATACGTCAGCCAAAGCTGTCTGATGTAATCGAGCAAGAGCTTGAACGGCTGATTTTAGAAGGAACTCTTTCTCCAGGTCAGAAATTACCAGCAGAAAGAGAGTTAGCGAAACAGTTTGATGTCTCTCGTCCCTCAGTTAGAGAGGCGATACAACGTTTAGAAGCAAAGCATTTATTAACTCGTCGCCAAGGTGGTGGCACTTTTGTTAATAAAGGCTTATGGCAAAGTTTTTCAGAGCCGTTGTTGGATTTATTAGCGACGCATCCTGAAACACAATTTGATTTACTCGAATCGCGCCATGCGTTAGAAGGTATCTCAGCTTATTACGCGGCTTTACGTGGTAATGACGAAGATTTTAAGCGGATTAAAGAGTCACATTATTTAATCCAGCAAGCACAACAAGATGGGGATATTAAAGCGGAAGCATCCGCAGTTATGAACTATCTTATAACGGTGACAGAATCAGCGCACAATGTGGTATTACTTCACATGGTACGTAGTCTGGAGCCTTTGCTTGAACAAAATGTATTACAAAATTTTACCCTATTAAACCGTCGTGAATCGGTGGTGGAAAAGGTAAGAGAGCATAGAGCGGAGATTGTAGAAGCGATAGTGTCAGGGAAGCCTGAAGAGGCTCGTTTGGCGTCGCACTCACATCTTGCTTATATTGAAGAAACATTGTTGGAATTGACAAAAGAGGAGAGCCGCCGAGAGTGCTCACTTCGTCGAATTCAACAAAGTAATGATATGGATTAAGTCGGTCCATTTCATTGTCACCCTATTTGAACCAACAAATAAAAGGATAGCTCGCATGTCTGACATGAAGCATGACGTTGATGCACTAGAAACTCAAGATTGGTTAGAAGCACTTGAGTCAGTTGTACGTGAAGAGGGTGTTGAACGCGCCCAGTATCTATTAGAGCAAGTTCTTGATAAAGCTCGTTTAGATGGTGTTGATATGGCTACAGGTATCAATACTAACTACATCAATACCATCCCTGCAACGCAAGAGCCTGCGTACCCTGGTGATGTTACTCTTGAGCGTCGAATCCGTTCAATTATTCGTTGGAACGCTATCATGATCGTTCTACGTGCTTCTAAGAAAGATTTGGATTTAGGTGGCCACATGGCATCTTACCAATCTGCTGCTGCATTCTACGAAGTATGTTTTAACCATTTCTTCCGTGCTCCTAACGAGAAAGATGGCGGTGATTTAGTTTATTATCAAGGTCATATCTCTCCAGGTATCTACTCTCGTGCATTCGTTGAAGGCCGTCTAACTGAAGAGCAACTGGATAACTTCCGTCAAGAAGTGGATGGTAAAGGTATTCCTTCATACCCACACCCTAAACTAATGCCTGAATTCTGGCAGTTCCCAACGGTATCTATGGGTCTTGGTCCAATTTCTGCTATCTATCAAGCACGTTTCCTTAAGTACCTTGATGGCCGTGGTCTTAAAGACACTTCAGCTCAACGTGTATACGCTTTCCTAGGTGACGGTGAGATGGATGAGCCAGAATCACGTGGTGCAATTTCTTTCGCTGCGCGTGAGAAACTGGACAATCTATGCTTCCTAATCAACTGTAATCTACAACGTCTAGACGGCCCAGTAATGGGTAACGGTAGTATCATCCAAGAACTTGAAGGCTTATTCAAAGGCGCAGGTTGGAACGTTGTTAAAGTTATCTGGGGTAGCAACTGGGATTCTCTACTAGCTAAAGACACGACAGGTAAGCTTCTTCAGCTAATGAACGAAACTATCGATGGTGATTACCAAACATTTAAATCTAAAGATGGCGCATACGTACGTGAGCACTTCTTTGGTAAGTACCCAGAAACCGCAGCATTAGTCGCTGACATGACTGACGATCAAATTTTTGCATTAAAACGTGGTGGTCATGATTCATCTAAACTGTTTGCGGCATTTAACAATGCGAAAGAAACAGGCGGTAAACCAACAGTAATTCTAGCTAAAACCGTTAAAGGTTACGGCATGGGTGATGCTGCTGAGGGTAAAAATATCGCACACGGTGTTAAGAAAATGGACATGACTCACGTACAATACCTACGTGATCGTCTAGGTCTACAAGACCTTCTTTCTGATGATAAAGTGGCTGAACTTCCTTACTTGAAATTGGAAGAAGGTTCTGCTGAATACGAATACCTACACGCTCGTCGTAAAGCGCTACAAGGTTACACGCCTAAGCGTCTACCTAAGTTCACTCAAGAGTTTAAAGTGCCTGAGCTTGAAGAATTTGCTCCTCTACTAGGTGAGCAAAAGCGTGACATCTCTACAACGATGGCTTACGTTCGTACGTTAAACATCCTACTTAAAAATAAGAACATCGGTAAAAACATTGTTCCTATCATCTGTGATGAAGCGCGTACATTCGGTATGGAAGGTCTGTTCCGTCAGATTGGTATCTACAATCCACACGGTCAAGAATATACTCCTGAAGATAAAGGCATAGTTTCTTACTACAAAGAAGCAACGTCTGGTCAAGTACTTCAAGAAGGTATCAACGAACTAGGTTCTATGGCTTCATGGGTTGCTGCTGCAACTTCATACAGCACAAACGATCTACCGATGATCCCGTTCTATATCTACTACTCAATGTTCGGTTTCCAACGTATTGGTGACATGGCATGGCTAGCGGGTGACCAACAAGCACGTGGTTTCCTATTAGGTGCAACGGCGGGTCGTACAACGCTAAATGGTGAAGGTCTACAACACGAAGATGGTCACTCACATATCATGGCAAACACAGTTCCTAACTGTATTTCTTATGACCCAACGTTTGCTTACGAGCTAGCGGTAATCATGCAAGACGGTATTCGTCGTATGTATGGTGAGAACCAAGAAAACATTTACTAC